>NZ_JADPKE010000053.1:0-142514 GCF_023073795.1 Bradyrhizobium sp. 159
CCAGGGTCCACAGCCCCAACAACAGCAGGCCTGAACGAAACGAGAATTGTGTTACCCATGTCGTCGGTTTGAACTGTTACCCATGTCGCCGGTTGCTCAGCGCATGCAATGCGCAGCGGGGTGGGATGAAGCCACACAAATGGTCTCAACATCGATCCGACGCGCCGCCGCGAAGAAACTGAGAGCCAACACCACGCTGCACGAGCGGATGCTGTGGCGCGTCCTCAAAGACCTCCCGATGCACGGCTCGCACTTCCGCCGCCAAGCGCCGATCGGCCCCTACGTCGTCGATTTCTTCTGCCCAGCCAAGCGCCTCATCATCGAACTGGACGGCGGACACCATAGCCAAGAGGAGGTGGCCGCATGCGACCTCGATCGCCAACGCTGGCTCGAGCGCGAGGGCTACCGCGTCGTCCGCTTCTGGAATTCGGAGATCGCCAGCGATCTGATGGCCGTGCGCGAACGCATCTACATCGAGCTGTACGGATCGCGCGAGACGGAGACACAACCACTGAAACATCGCCGCTCATAGTCGCGCCTTCTCTGACCCTCCCCTGGAGGGTCGCTGCGCATGCAATGCGCGGCGGGGTGGGGTGGCAGACCATCCGCGAACGCGGTGCTTCGGAACGCGTGTAAAAGATCCTTTCTGAAAGGAATGTGAGACCGCCGTTGCGGCTTCACCCCACCCCGCTCGCGCTTCGCGCGATCGACCCTCCCCCTCCAGGGGAGGGTAAGCGGAGACCAATCTTGACCTCTTGCCGGCAATCCCGTTTTCTTGCCGCGACACAATGATCCCTCCAGGGAAACGCCAAGAAAACGCTGAGGTAGCCGCCATGTCTTTCGTCCTCGCCATCGACCAGGGCACCACCTCTTCGCGCGCCATCGTGTTTCGCAGCGACATTTCGATCGCGGCGAAGGCGCAGGCCGAGTTTCCGCAGCATTTCCCGGCCTCGGGATGGGTCGAGCATGAGCCGGAGGACATCTGGACTTCGACGGTGATGGTGTGCCGCGAGGCGATCGCGCAGGCCGGCATCAATGCAAAGGACATCGCCGCGATCGGCATCACCAACCAGCGCGAGACCACCGTGGTGTGGGACCGCGCCACCGGGCAGGCCGTGCACCGCGCCATCGTCTGGCAGGACCGCCGCACCGCAGACATCTGCGCCAAGCTGAAAGCCGACGGCCGCGAGCCCGTGATCTCGCAGAAGACCGGCCTGATCATCGATCCCTATTTCTCCGGCACCAAGGTGGCCTGGATCCTCGACCACGTTCCCGGCGCGCGGGCGCGCGCCGCGCGCGGCGAGCTGATGTTCGGCACCATCGATTGCTATCTGCTCTGGCGCCTCACCGGCGGCAAGGTGCATGCCACCGACGCCACCAATGCCTCGCGCACGCTGCTGTTCAACATCCACACCGGCCAGTGGGACGACGAGCTCTTGGAGATCATCGGCGTGCCGCGCTCGATGCTGCCCGAGGTCAAGGACTCTTCCGCCCGCTTCGGCGAGAGCACGCCCGACCTGTTCGGCGGGCCCATTGCGATATCAGGCATCGCCGGCGACCAGCAGGCCGCGACCATCGGTCAGGCCTGCTTCCGCCCGGGCATGATGAAGTCGACCTACGGCACCGGCTGCTTTGCGCTGCTCAACACCGGCACCACGCCTGTGGTGTCGAAGAACAAGCTGCTCACCACCGTCGCCTATCAGCTCGACGGCAAGCGCACCTACGCGCTGGAAGGCTCGATCTTCGTGGCAGGCTCGGCGGTGCAATGGCTGCGCGATGGTATAGGGCTCATCAAGCATGCCGCCGAAACCGGCCCGCTCGCCGATCAGTCGGATTCCATGCAGAGCGTCTATCTCGTCCCTGCCTTCGTCGGCATGGGCGCCCCCTATTGGAATCCGCGCGTCCGTGGCGCCTTGTTCGGCCTCACCCGCAACACCGGCCCTGCCGAGCTCGCCCACGCCGCGCTGGAAAGCGTCTGCTATCAGACCTTCGATCTCTGGGCCGCGATGCGCGCGGACTGGCCGAGCTCGGAAACGGCGAGCGTCGTGCTCCGCGTCGATGGCGGCATGACCGCCTCCGACTGGACCATGCAGCGCCTCGCCGATCTCCTCGACGCCCCGGTTGACCGCCCCGTGATCCAGGAGACCACGGCCCTCGGGGCTGCCTACCTCGCCGGCCTCCAGGCGGGCGTCTATCCCGAGCCGACAAAATTCGCCGACAACTGGCGCCTCGAGCACCGCTTCAAGCCGAACATGAGCCAGACGACGCGCGAGCGAAAGCTGGCCGGATGGGCAAGAGCGGTGAAGGGCGTGCTGGCGAGCGACGAGGGGGAGGGGTAAGCGTAAGCGGATTCACGTCGCTCGCTCAAATAACAACAACGGGAGAAACGACAATGAACACGGATATCAACCGGGTCATGCGGGCGCTGTGCACCGCGGCGGTCTGCAGCGTGCTGCTCGCTTCCGGCGCAACCGCACGCGAAAAGGAGAACCCGCTCTCGAACGCGCGCCAAGTCAAGACCGATGTCGCCGGCCTCAATGCGCCCGCCAGGATCCTGGTCGACGTCTGGGGCATTCCGCACATCTATGCCGGTAACGAGCACGACCTGTTCTTTCTGCAGGGTTTCAACGCCGCGCGCGACCGGCTCTGGCAGATCGATCTCTGGCGCAAGCGCGGGCTCGGGCTGCTCGCCAGGGATTTCGGCCCGGCCTATGCGGAGCAGGATAAGGCGCTGCGGCTGTTCCTCTATCGCGGCGACATGAACGCGGAGTGGGCGTCCTATGGCCCCAAGGCGAAGACCTACGCGGAAGCGTTCGTTGCCGGCATCAATGCCTATGTCGCGGATGTTCGCGATGGCAAGCGGCCGCTGCCGATCGAGTTCAGGATCGCCGGCACCAGGCCGGATCCCTGGACCGCGGACGACGTCGTCCGTATTCGCAGCCATGGGCTCACCCGCAATATCGCTTCGGAGGTCAAGCGCTCCCTGGTTGCCTGCGCGGCGGGCCTCGAGGCCGATCGGTTTCGCGTCAAGCTCGAGCCGGCCTGGACGACGAAAGTCCCCGATGGCCTCGATCCCTGTAGCGTCCCGAAGGCGGTGCTCGCGGCCTATGACCTTGCGACGCGCCCGGTCGCCTTTCCGCAGCCGAAAGAGCGACAGGCCGCGCTCGCGCATGATCCCGACACCTATCTGGACGCGGCCGATCAACAGCGCGACACCATCGGCTCCAACAATTGGGTGATCGCGCCTTCGCGCACCGCGACCGGACGCCCGATTCTCGCCAACGATCCGCATCGCGAGCACAGCGTGCCGTCGCTGCGCTATATCGTCGGGCTGAACGCGCCCGGCCTTTCCGTGATCGGCGCCGGTGAGCCGGCGCTGCCCGGCATTTCGATCGGCCATAACGGCACCATCGCCTTTGGCCTCACCATCTTCAATGTCGACCAGGAAGACCTCTACGTCTATGAGCTCAATCCGCAAAATCCCAATCAGTACCGTTACGGCAATGGTTGGGAGGACATGCGCATCGTCCACGAGACCGAGCAGGTGAAAGGCGAGGGCGATCGCGAAATCGAGCTGAAGTTCACCCGGCACGGTCCGGTGATTCATGTCGACGAGGGCAACAAGCGCGCCTTCGCGGTGCGCTCGATCTGGTTCGAGCCCGGCACTTCCGCCTATTTCGGCTCGTCCGACTACATGACCGCGAAGGACTGGAACGGCTTTCTCGCGGCGATGCGGCGCTGGGGCGCGCCCTCGGAGAACCAGGTCTATGCCGATACGCGCGGCAATATCGGCTGGGTTGCCGCAGGCAAGACTCCGCGCCGCGTCAACTATGACGGTCTGATGCCGGTGCCGGGCGATGGCCGCTATGACTGGCAGGGCTTTCTGTCGCTCGACGATCTGCCAAAAGCCTATCAGCCCAAGCAGGGCTTTCTGGCCACGGCCAACCAGATGAACCTTCCGCCTGATTACCCCATCAGCGAACGCAAGGTCGGCTTCGAATGGGCCGACAGCGCCCGCTGGCAGCGCATCGTCGAGGTGCTCCAGGCCAACAGCAAAGTGACACTCGCCGACGCCATGGATTTGCAGAACGACGATACCGCGATGCTGGGGCGGCGCCTCGTCAAGCTGCTGCAGCCTCTGACTTCGGACGATGCCAATGTGAAGAAGGGTCTCGAGCTGTTGAGGCCATGGGACGCGCGCGATGCCGCCGACAGTGCCGCCGCCGCATTGTTCGAGGTCTGGATCGCCAATCATCTCGGCCCCACGCTGCTGAAGACCACGGCGCCCAAGGCGGTGGGCTTGATTGCGCCCGAGGCATCCAGCATTTCGGCGATCGTCGCCTATCTCGAGTCCCCTGATGCCGCGCTCGGCGCCGATCCCGCTGCCGCACGCGACCAGATCCTGCGCGAGAGCTTGGGCGCTGCGGTTGCCGACGTCGCCGGCAAGCTCGGGGACGATGCATCGACCTGGCGCTGGGGCCGCCTGCATGTTGCCAAGTTCGACCACGCGCTGATCCCGCTTGCCGACAAGGCGACCGCAGCGCAAATGTCGGTGGGCCCGCTCGCCTTCGGCGGCGCAGCCAACGTTCCGCGCGCCGCCACCTATCGCCGCTCGGACTACCAGCTCATCTCAGGCGCCTCGTTTCGGATGGTGCTCGACGTCGGCAATTGGGACGCGAGCCGCACCATCAACACGCCGGGGCAATCCGGCGATCCGTTCAGCGGCCACTACCGCGACCTCACCCGCTCTGGGCGACCGGACAATATGTGCCGCTGCTCTACAGCCAACCCGCGGTCGAAGCCGCTACCGCAGAAGCCATCACCCTGACGCCGCGATGATGATATCGGACGGCTATTCCGACGTGCCCGCCGGCAAGATCGCGGCGGTTGTCACGCATTTGGAGATGACCGCACCTCCGGAGCGCCGCGACGATCCCCCTGGCGCGTGGACCCTGCGCAAGGTCGATACCCCCGCGCTTGCCTGGTACCGCGACCTCTTCCGCCGTGTCGGCGAGGAGTGGTTGTGGTTCTCACGAGCCCGCATGACCGATGCAGAGCTCGCTGCGATCATCCACGCGCCTGGCATCGAGGTCTACGCCCTGGTCGCGGACGGAAGCGACGAAGGCCTGCTCGAGCTCGGCTTCCGCGAGCCCGGCCAGTGCGAGCTGACCTATTTCGGCGTCACCGCTAGGCTAATCGGCACCGGCGCCGCCCGCTTCCTGATGAACCGCGCGCTGGAGCTTGCGTGGTCACGCGACGTCCGCCGCGTCTGGGTGCACACCTGCACGTTCGACCATCCATCGGCCGTTGCCTTCTACCAGCGGTCCGGCTTTCGCGCCTTCCGCCGCCAGATCGAGGTGGCGGACGATCCGCGTCTCGATGGTACGGTGTCGCGCACGGCGGCGAGGCATGTGCCGATCATTGATTAATCGCGGCTGTCTCCCCGCCGTCATTGCGAGGAGCTGTTGCGACGAAGCAATCCAGACTGTCTCCGCAGAGAGATTCTGGATTGCTTCGCTGCGCTCGCAATGACGGCGTGTGGCCGCCGTCATCGCTCTTCCAATTCCCAGGGCAACGCGCGGCAGTCCACGTGGTCCCCTCATCATTCCCACTCAGCCGTCGAACTTTACCGCCGTGGTGTTGGCGCCGCAGACCAGAACCGCGATGCGCTCGCCTGCTGAGGGACGGTAGCGGCCGGAGAGCAACGCGGCAAAGGCGGCCGCGCCGCCGGGCTCGGCCACGAGGCGCAAGTGCGACCACAGCGCGGCCTGGGCTTTGCGGATCGCATCGTCGCTGACGAGGATGACGCGCTCCACATGAGCCCGCGCCACCGGAAACATCAATTCGCCGACGCGCCGCGGCGCAAGGCTGTCGGCGGCGATGCCGCCGGCCGGCGCATCGACCGGAGCGCCCGCTTCAAACGCAGCGTGCAGGGTTGGCGATTGCTCCGGTTCGACCGCGACGATGCGCGTCCTGTCGGCGTACCAGGCCGCAATGCCGCCGATCAGCCCGCCGCCGCCGACCGCCACCAGCAGCGTGTCGATGTCGGGTGCGTCCTGCTCCAACTCCAGTCCGACGCTGCCCTGTCCGAGCAGGGTTTCCGCCTGGTCGTAGGCGTGGACGGCCAGCGCGCCGGTCTGCGCGACATGCGCCTCGCTCGCGACGAGCGCATCGGCGTAGCGGCTGCCCGCGATCATCAGCTTGGCGCCGTACCCCCTGATCCGCTCGGCCTTGGCCGGCGAGGTGATGTCGGGCACGAAGATCGTGGCGGGAATGCCGAGCTGCTGCGCCGCATAGGCGACCGCCGCGCCGTGATTGCCGCCGGATGCGGCGACGACACCCGCCTGCGGCACCTGGCGCAGCAACAGATTGGCGAAGGCGCCGCGCGCCTTGAACGATCCGGAATGCTGCAGCATTTCGAGCTTGAACGTGACGGGCGCGGCCGGCAGGTCGAAATCGGCGAGATCGGCCTTTAGAAGCGGCGTGCGCCTGATATGCGGGCGGATGACCGCCTCGGTCGCCGCAATCCGCTCCCGCGTGATGTCCATGGTCTTTGTCATGATACCGTCCAGAATAGCGCAAGGGAGCGTTGACATCCATTAGGTAATTAGCAAAATGGCTAAATGAAGTTTGCCGTTGCCTTGCGCGCGCTCGCCAACGAACGCCGCCTGCAGATCCTGGAATGGCTGCGGGATCCGCGGAAGCATTTTCGCGAGCAGGCCGACGGCGACCTGGTCGAGGACGGCGTCTGCGGATTGCTGATCGCCGAAAAGCTCGGCGTCAGCGCACCGACATTGAGCGAGCACATGCGGGTGCTGACTGCCGCGAAGCTGGTGCGCGCCAAACGAATCAAGCAGTGGACGATGTACAAGCGCAACGAGACGGCGATCGCCGCCATCAAGCGCTCGATTCAGGACGGCCTTTGAGCGGGCGGTCCGTACCGTGCGACTGACGCTTCGTTGCAGCCGGCGCAATGCTCCATTTCCGAGATTTTTGTTGCGCCGCACCGAACTGGTCGTGGAGACTGATCGGCCCTGCCTTGTTCAATGATCGAGAAAAGCGACAACCATGTTCCTGATCGGCCAATACGATTCCCCCTTCGTCCGCCGCGTCGCCATGGCGCTGAAGCTTTATGGCCTCGCCTTCGAGCACAAGCCGTGGTCGACCTTCGGCGATGCCGACGAAATCGCGCCGTACAATCCGCTGCGCCGCGTGCCGACCCTGGTGCTCGACGACGGCGAGGCGCTGATCGAGAGCACGATCATCCTGGATTATCTCGACGAGCTCGTTGGTCCCGAGAAGGCGATGCTGCCGCGCAGTGGCGCCGAGCGGCGGCGCCATTTGCGCATCTGCGCGCTCGCCTCCGGCCTCGGCGACAAGGCGGTGAGCCTGCTCTACGAGCGCGTGCTGCGGAAGGAGCAGCTTGCGCTATGGGTCGAGCGCTGCCAAGCACAAATCGCGGACGTGCTGAAGGTGCTCGAGGCCGAGCGCGCCAAGGTGACGACGCCGTACTGGCTGGGCGACCGCATCGGTCATGCCGATGTTGCAGCGGCCTGCGTCGTCCGCTTCACCCGCGAAGCGCATCCGCAGCTGTTCGACGCCTCGCGCTATCCGGCCCTCGCGGCGCATGCCGAGCGCTGCGAGGCACTCTCCCCGTTCCAGGAGATCGTGCAGCCCTTGGCTCCGCCGAAGGGGTGAGGCCGTCACCCTCCCCTGGAGGGTCCGAGACGAGCGAAGCTCGCTCGTGGGTCGATCGCGCGAAGCGCGAGCGGGGTGGGGTGATCTCTCCGCACGGGCAGTGCGTGCGCGGATAGACTGTCACCCCACCTCGGTCCGCATTCCGCTGCGCTGCATGCGAACCGATCCACGGGCGAGCTACGCTCGTCCCGGACCCCTCCAGGGGAGGATCGGCGGCTATATGTTTGGGCTGCCCAGCTCCGTCATTCCGGGGCGCGCCTCTTAGCGCGAGCCCGGAATCCATTTGCCCACATGAGATGCCGCACGATGGATTTCCGGGCTCGCGCTGCGTGCGCCCCGGAATCACAGCGTTGACTCGGCGTGAGTGTCAGCCGGCCGCAGCAGCCGATGATGCAATACTACGCCTGTTTTGCCCGACGTCGCAAACGCGGCTTCGGCTACACCGAAATTGCTCAGCCTTTTCAACCCCATCGCTACTGTGCATGGGGTTGTTTTCTCATTTTTGTTTTAGAGGGGTGCCTACCCCGCCCCCGCGCGCTTCTTCTGCCAGACGAGGTGCACCGCGCAGGTGCAGCCCGGCGGATGCGAGCCGAGGTCCTTCGGCGTCTCGTCATTCGCGGGCGTCGCGGCAAACGCATTTTCCGCCTCCGGCTGGGACGGGATGTAGTTCAGCACCGGCGCGAGCCAGCGCTCGGCTTCCGCTACGCTCATGCCCTTGCGTGCGGCGTAGTCCTCAACCTGGTCGCGCTCGATCTTGCCGACGCCGAAATAATAGCTCGCAGGGTTTGCGAAATAGAGCCCTGAGACGGACGAGCCCGGCCACATCGCAAAGCTCTCGGTCAACTTCACGCCGGCCGTGTTTTCCGCATCGAGCAGTTCGAACAATGTCGCCTTCTCTGTGTGATCGGGCTGCGCGGGATAGCCGGGCGCGGGGCGAATGCCCTGATATTTTTCGAGGATCAGATCCTCGCTGGAGAGCGCCTCGTCCGGCGCATAGGCCCAGAACTCGCGGCGGACGCGGGCATGCATGCGCTCGGCGAAGGCTTCGGCCAGGCGGTCGGCCAGCGCCTTGCACAGGATCGAGGAATAGTCGTCGTTCGCCAGCTTGAAACGATCGGCGACCGCGTCCTCGCCGATGCCAGCGGTGACGACGAAGCCGCCGACATAGTCGGGCACGCCGGTGCCGACGGGCGCGACAAAGTCGGCGAGCGCCGCGTTGAAGCGGCCCTCGCGCTTTTCGAGCTGCTGGCGCAGCGTGTGCAGCGTCGCCATGCTCTTGGTCCGGCTTTCATCGGCATAGAGCACGATGTCGTCGCCTTGCGCATTCGCCGGCCAGAAGCCGATCGTCGCGCGTGCCCGGAACCATTTCTCCTTCACGATGGTGTCGAGCATCTTGCGCGCATCGTCGTAGAGCGAGCGCGCGACCTCGCCGACCTTGGGGTCGTGGAGAATGGCGGGGAAGCGCCCGGCGAGCTCCCAGGTCTGGAAGAACGGCGTCCAGTCGATGCAGTCGACGAGCTCGGCGAGGTCATAGTCGTCGAAGCTCTTGATGCCGAGGAAGGTCGGCTTCACCGGCTTGTTTGCTGCAAAGTCCACCGGCACGCGGTTGACGCGGGCAGCCGCCAGCTTCAGCCGCTTCTTGTCCGCCTGCGCACGCAAATGCGCCTCCGAGATCTTGGCGTATTCGGCGCGCACCTCGGCGGCATAGGCCTCGCGCTTCTCCGGCGAGAGCAGCGCGGAGGCCACGCCGACGGCGCGGCTGGCGTCGTTGACGTGCACGACCGGGCCGGCGCGATAGCTCGGGTCGATCTTCACCGCGGTATGCACGCGGCTCGTGGTGGCGCCGCCGATCAGCAGCGGCAGCTTGAGGCCTTCGCGCTGCAACTCGCCGGCGAAGAATGCCATCTCGTCGAGCGAGGGCGTGATCAGGCCGGACAGACCGACGATGTCCGCCTTCTCCGCCTTCACGGTCTCGACGATCTTGGCCGCCGGCACCATCACGCCAAGATCGATGACCTCGAAATTGTTGCACTGGAGCACGATGCCCACGATGTTCTTGCCGATATCGTGAACGTCGCCCTTCACGGTCGCGAGCACGATCTTGCCGGCGGACGAGGAGCCCTCCGTGCCGATGCCGTTCGCAAGATTGCGCGCCTTCTCCTCCTCCATGAACGGCATGAGATAAGCAACCGCCTGTTTCATGACACGCGCAGACTTCACCACCTGCGGCAAGAACATCTTGCCGTCGCCAAAGAGGTCGCCGACCACGTTCATGCCGGCCATCAGCGGTCCTTCGATCACGTCGAGCGGGCGCGAGGACAATTTGCGGGCCTCTTCCGTATCCTGCTCGATGAACTCGGTGATGCCGTGCACCAGCGCGTGGCTCAGCCGCTTCTCCACCGGCCATTCGCGCCAGGCGAGATCGGCTTCCTTGCTTTCCGTCTTCTTGCCGCGGAATTTTTCCGCGAGCGCCAGCAGACGTTCGGACGCACCCGGATCGCGATTGAGGACGACGTCCTCGCAGGTCTGGCGCAGCTCCGGATCGATGTCGTCATAGACGATCATCTGCCCGGCATTGACGATGCCCATGTCCATGCCGGCCTTGATGGCGTGATATAGGAACACCGAGTGCATGGCTTCGCGCACCGGCTCGTTGCCGCGGAACGAGAACGACAGATTGGACACGCCGCCGGAGATGTGCGCGCCGGGCAGGTTCCGGCGGATCCAGCGCGTCGCCTCGATGAAGTCGACGCCGTAATTGTTGTGCTCCTCGATGCCGGTCGCGATCGCAAAAATGTTGGGATCGAATATGATATCCTCGGGCGGGAAGCCGACGCGGTTGACGAGGATGTCGTAGGCGCGCTTGCAGATCTCGGTCTTGCGCGCGAACGTGTCGGCCTGGCCGACCTCGTCGAACGCCATGACGACCACGGCCGCGCCGTGGCGGCGGGCGATCTTGGCCTCGTGAATGAACTTGTCCTCGCCTTCCTTCATCGAGATCGAGTTGACGACCGGCTTGCCCTGCACGCATTTCAGGCCGGCCTCGATCACCGAGAATTTCGAGGAATCGACCATCACGGGGACGCGGGCGATGTCGGGCTCGGCGGCGACGAGGTTGAGGAAGGTCACCATCGCCGCCTCGGAATCGAGCAGGCCCTCGTCCATGTTGACGTCGATAATTTGCGCGCCGTTCTCGACTTGGTCGCGCGCGACCTGCAGCGCGGCAGTGTAGTCGCCGGCGGTGATCAGCTTGCGGAAGCGGGCCGATCCTGTGACGTTGGTGCGCTCACCGACATTGACGAAGGGGATCGCATCCGTCAGCACGAACGGCTCGAGGCCGGAGAGCCGCAAGCGCGGCGCGATCTCCGGCACGATGCGCGGCTTGTGCGTGGCCACGGCGGCGGCGATCGCTGCAATGTGGTCCGGTGTGGTACCGCAGCAGCCGCCGACGATGTTGACGAGGCCGTCACGGGCAAATTCGCCGATCAGGCGCGCCATGTACTCCGGGCTCTCGTCATACTGGCCGAACTCGTTCGGCAGGCCGGCATTGGGATAGGCACACACGAGCGTATCGGCGACGCGGCCGATATCGGCGATATGCGCGCGCAGGTCCTCGGCGCCAAGCGCGCAATTGAAGCCGATGGTGATCGGCCTCGCGTGGCGCACCGAATTCCAGAACCCTTCCGGCATCTGTCCGGAGAGCAGGCGGCCGGATTTGTCGGTAATGGTGCCCGATACCATCACCGGCATGTCGATTCCGAGTTCTTCCGTGATCTCGGCGATCGCGTAGAGCGCCGCCTTCGCGTTGAGCGTATCGAAGATGGTTTCGACCAGCAGCAGATCGACGCCGCCGTCGATCAGGCCGTGGATCTGCTCGCCATAGGATTTTCGCAAATCGTCGAAGGTGACGGCGCGGTAACCGGGATTGGAAACGTCGGGCGAAATCGAGGCGGTGCGGTTGGTCGGCCCGATGGCGCCGGCGACGAAGCGCGGCTTGCCGTCCTCGGCCGCGACGCGCCTTGCCGCATTGCCGGCGAGGCGGGCGCCTTCACGCGCCATCTCGTAGACGATGTCGGCGAGGTCGTAATCGGCCTGCGCGATCGAGGTCGTCGAGAACGTGTTGGTCGCGACGATGTCGGCACCGGCGCGCAAGTACGCGGCGTGGATGTCCTCGATCGCCTGCGGCTGGGTCAGGATCAAGAGATCGTTGTTACCGCGCAGGTCGCGGTGAAAGTTCTTGAAGCGCTCGCCGCGGAAGGCGGCCTCGTCGAGCTGGAGGTTCTGGATCATCGTGCCCATGGCGCCGTCGAGCACGAGGATGCGTTCGCGCGCGGCGTTGAGCAGGGCAGTTCGCTTGGGAGAGATGGTTACGGTCATGTTGTCTTACGCCGCCTTCTGCGCGCTCTTGGCGCGAATGCCGAGCAAATGGCTGATCGCGAACACGAGATCGGCGCGGTTCATGGTGTAGAAATGGAAGGTGTCTACGCCGTGCTTGGCGAGCTTCTGCACCTGGCCGGCCGCAACGGTTGCGGCCACCAGCTTGCGGGTCTCGGCGTCGTCATCGAGGCCCTCGAATTTCGCGGCGAACCAGTCCGGAACGGTGGTGCCAGCGCGGGTGACGAAATTACGAGCCTGCTTGAAATTGTGCATGGGCATGATGCCCGGCACGATCGGGATGTTGATGCCGCGGCCGCGGACGCGGTCGAGATAGCGGAAGTAGAGGTCGTTATCGAAGAACACCTGGGTGATCGCGCGCGACGCACCCGCATCGACCTTGGCCTTCAGCGTGTCGATGTCGGCATCGAAGTCGCGCGCCTCGGGGTGCTTCTCGGGATAGGCGGATACGGACACTTCGATGTCGGAATGCCGTTTCTTGATGGCGGCAACGAGTGCGGCGGACGTCTGGTAGCCGTCGGGATGGCTGAAGTAGGGCGTGCCGATGCCGCCAACGGGATCACCGCGCAAGGCCACGATGTGGCGGACGCCGACCTCGTGATAGCGGTCGACGATCTCGTCGATCTCGCCGCGCGAGGCGCCGACGCAGGTCAGATGCGCCGCCGGCAGCAGCGCGGTTTCCTTCAGGATGCGGGAAATGGTGGAATGGGTGCGCTCGCGGGTCGAGCCGCCGGCGCCGTAGGTCACCGAGACGAATTGCGGGTCGAGCGGCGCGAGGCGGTTGATGGTGTCCCAGAGATTCCGCTCCATCTCCTCGGTCTTGGGCGGAAAAAACTCGAAGGAGATCGCAGGCCGCTTCAGGTGCCCGTCTTGCCCGTTGGCTTGGCCAGGCGTCGTCACGTCAGTCATGGCACCATTCACTCCAAATTTCAGCCGGCGGTCGTCTACCTCGCGGAGACCTAAAATAGGGCAAAGGCGGTCTAGTCGACAGCCCATCAGGGATGGGAAATTGCCCACCAAGGATGTGACTAGAAGGAATTCTGGCGCAGTTTGCGATCTCATTGGGAAAAACCATCCAGAGACGTAATGTATTGATACAAAAGTGCTATTGTCGATATTGCCCTTTTCTTCGTTCCGATTTGGCAGGTGGGCAGACCGAATTTTGGCACATGGAGGTAACAATTGTCCCAATCGGGTGTCTCAGCGTACCCGCGAAGCCCTTACACGTCAGGCCTGCGCAGCCTGCCATTGCCGCCGCACAGCCCTTCGTTACGTTAACGCGCCATGATCCCGCTCTCACTCCTCGACCTGTCGGTCGTCACCACCGGTACCAAGCCCGCCGCGGCGCTGCGCAACAGCATCGATCTGGCACGCCACGTCGACGGGCTCGGCTATCTCCGCTATTGGCTCGCCGAGCATCACAACCTCGCCTCCGTCGCGAGCCCCGCGCCCGACGTGATGATCGGGCAGATCGCGGCGGTGACGAAGCACCTGCGCGTCGGCTCCGGCGGTGTGATGCTGCCCAACCACGCGCCGCTGGTCGTGGCCGAGCGCTTCAAGATGCTGGAGGCGCTGTTTCCCGGACGTATCGACCTCGGTCTCGGCCGCGCCCCGGGCACCGACGGCGCTACCGCCTACGCGCTGCGCAGCCGGCTCGACCGCCGCGAGGGCGACGATTTTCTTGAGCGGCTGCACGAACTGATCTTGTGGGAGACCCGCGAATTCCCCTCGGGCCACCCTTACAACAGCGTCGTCGCCATGCCTGACGACACCGCCCTGCCGCCGATCTGGCTGCTCGGCTCGAGCGATTATTCCTCGGAGCTCGCCGCGCAGGTCGGCATGGGCTTCGCCTTCGCCCATCATTTCGCTTCCCACGACGCGATCGATGCGATGGTGCATTACCGCAACCGCTTCCAGCCCTCCGCCTGGCGCGCCAGCCCGCATGCGATCCTCGCGGTCGCGGCCATCGTGGCCGACACAGATGAGGAGGCCGAAAGGCTCGCCAGCTCCTTCGACCTCAACCGCCTTCGCCGCGACCGCGGTCAATATCTTCCGCTGCCGAGTATCGAGGAGGCGCTGGCCTATCCCTACACGGACGCCGAGCGCATCTCGATCCTCCGCAACCGCTCGCGCCTGTTCGTCGGCAGCCCGGCAACCGTGCAGAAGAAGCTTCAGCCGCTGATCTATGCGAGCAAGCCGGACGAGCTGATGGTGATCACCGCCGTGTATGACCACGAGGCGCGGAAGAAATCATATTCGCTGCTGGCGGAGGCGTTCGGGCTGGCGAAGCAGGCGTCCTAGTCACTCACCGTCATTCCGGGGCGATGCGAAGCATCGAACCCGGAATCTCGAGGTTCCGGGTTCACGCTTCGCGTGTCCCGGAACGACAGTTATCAATCCTGCGCCTCGTTGAACGTCGCGCGGAACGGATGCCCCGGATACACGCCGACAATGCGGAATTCGCGCGAGAAGAATTTCAGCTCCTCGATGGCAAAGGCGAGGCCCTTGTCGTCGGGATGTCCGTCGACGTCGGCATAGAACTGCGTGGCGAAGAAATTGCCGTCGACCATGTAGCTTTCGAGCTTGGTCATGTTGACGCCGTTGGTGGCAAAGCCGCCGAGCGCCTTGTAGAGCGCGGCCGGCAAATTGCGCACCCGGAAGACGAACGTCGTGACCAGCGGGCCCGAGCCTTGGGCTGCCCATTTCGGCTCGCGCGCCAGCACCACGAAGCGCGTGGTGTTGTGGGCCTCGTCCTCGATGTCCTCGGCGAGGATGTCGAGGCCGTAAATTTTCGCGGCCAGGCGCGAGGCGATCGCGGCGACGGTCTTGTCCTTGCGCTCGGAAATGTCGCGGGCGCTGCCGGCAGTGTCCGCGTGCACGATTGGCTTGATGCCGAGCTTGCGGATGATGCGCCGGCACTGGCCGAGTGCGTGGACATGGCTCTCCACGCTCTTGACGTCATCGAGCTTGGTACCCTTCACCGCCATCAGCTGATGTCGAACGGGCAGAAACCATTCGCCGATGATGAAGAGGCCGGAGGCCGGCAGCAGGTGATGGATGTCAGCGACGCGGCCCGCGACCGAATTCTCGATCGGGATCATGCCGAGATCGGCCTCGCCGGACGAGATCGCTGACAGCGCGTCCTCGAAGGTGGCGCAGGGCATCGGCTCTGCCTCAGGATAGGCCTCGACGATGGCGATGTGGGAATTGGCCCCAGGCTCGCCCTGGAATGCGACTTTCAGCTTGCTCATGGTCGGTCTTGTAACAGCGGCTCAGGATTTGGAAAGGATGCTGCGCGCGGTTTCGAGGTCGGGCGGCGTGTCCACGCCACGGGGCACGCTGTCGACGACCATGATGTCGATGCGCATGCCGGCTTCCACCGCCCGGAGTTGCTCAAGATTTTCCTGAACTTCCAGGGGAGACCGTGGCAGCGACACGAATCGATCCAGCGCCGCGCGGCGGTACGCGTAGAGTCCGATATGGTGGTAACGCGGTCCGTCGCCGTAGGGAGCCGTGGCACGGGTAAAATAGAGCGCCCGCAGCCGCCGCGGCCCGATCGGCGAGCCTACCGCCTTCACGACGCTCGGGGCGAGATCCTCCTCCTCGGTGTGGATCTGCGAGGCCAGCGTCACGATATCGACGGCAGGCTCGGTAAAGGGTGGCAGCACCTCGCGGATGGTCTGCGGCGTGATGGTCGGGAAATCGCCCTGGAGATTGATCACGATCTCGGCCTTGCCGTCCGGATCGAGCTTCTGCATGGCCTCGTGGATGCGGTCCGAGCCCGAGGGATGGTCCGGGCGGGTCATCACCGCCTCACCGCCATGGGCTGTGACGACCGAGGCGATCTCCGCCGTGTCGGTTGCGACCGCGACCCGGCCGATTGCAGCGGCCTCGGCGCGGCGCAGCACGTGCACGATCATCGGCTGGCCCGCGATATCGGCGAGCGGCTTGCCGGGCAGGCGGGTGGCGGCCATGCGGGCCGGGATCAGCACCAGGATGCGGGGATCGATCATTGGGTCAAGGGCCTGGAAACGGAGCGCTTTCCGCGCCGAGAAATGGCATGGGGACGGGCTGAAAGCCCGGTCGCTTATACGGGTTGCCAGACCCGGGGCAAACCGATATCTCAATGACAAAACTCGGGGAAACAATAAGGAACGTTTTCTCCCGAGGCTCGTCCTGGCGGCCGCTTGGGCCGCCGTTTCCTTCTTGCGGTGGGGCCTGGCCGGAAATGGATTCTTTCGAACTCAACAAGATTCTCGGTGCTGTTCTTGGCACCTGTCTCGTGCTGCTCGTGACGAGCTTCACCGCCCAGGCGCTTTTCTCGCCGAAGATGCCGGAAAAGCCGGGCTTCGAGATCGCGGTGAAGGAAGATGCTGGCCACGGCAAGGAGGGCGGCGCCGCCGCTGCAGCCTCCTCGGAGCCGATCGAAAAGCTGCTCCAGACCGCCTCCGTCGAAAAGGGCGCGGCGGCCGCCAAGAAGTGTGGCGCCTGTCATACCTTCGAAAAGGGCGGCCCGAATCGCGTCGGTCCGAACCTTTATGGCGTTGTCGGCGAGCCGAAGGGCGAAGGCCGCGGGTTCAACTTCTCGGCCGCCATGAAAGCCAAGGGCGGCACCTGGACGTTCGACGATCTCAACAAGTTCATCGCCAATCCGAAGGGCTTCATCCCGGGCACTGCAATGGGCTTCGCTGGTATCCCGAAGGATTCCGAGCGGGCCGACGTCATTGCCTATCTGAATTCGTTGTCGGAGCATCCGCAGCCGCTGCCGACGGCGTCTAAGTAAGCCTCAAAATTCTCTCTTGGAATCTGCGGCCAGGCTGAAAAGCCTGGCCGTTTGCTTATCCGGCCTCGCGGCGACGTCATCGGGGCGTTTGGCCGCATCCGATAGGCCGGCTGGGCTTTCAAGATGAGCAAAAAGCAACCTACTCGGTCGAAACCTCGCCTATATTGGGAACTTAAAGGAGTAGCCTCCTTCAAGACAGGGAATGTTGATTTGGCCATTACCCGACGCGATCTCCTGCTCTCCGGCACTGCGGCCGCAGCTCTCCCCGCCCTCAGTTCCATGGGCCGCGTTTCCGTCATCGGCACGGCAGCGGCGCAATCAGCCAATGAAAACGGGCTTCCTTGGCGCCATGCTCTGTCGCTGTTCGGCGATATCAAGTACCCCGCCGACTTCAAGCGCTTCGATTACGTCAATCCGGATGCGCCCAAAGGCGGCGTTGCCCGCCTGATCTCGATCGGCACCTTCGACAATTTCAACCTCGCGGTCGCCGGCATCAAGGGCTCCCTCGCTCCAGCCGCGGCGATGATCTACGAAACGCTCATGACCCGGGCGCAGGACGAGGTGGCGACCGAGTACGGCGAGCTTGCCGAGGCGGCACAACATCCGGACGATTTTTCCTGGGTGATCTATCGCCTGCGCAAGGAAGCCCGCTGGCATGACGGCAAGCCGGTGACGCCGGAGGACGTCATTTTCTCGCTGGAGACGTTCAAGCAGCAGAGCCCCATGTACGCGTCCTACTATCGCCACGTGAGCAAGGCGGAGAAAGTTGGCGAGCGCGACGTCAAGTTCAGCTTCGACGGGCCGGGCAACCGCGAACTGCCGACCATCGTCGGCGAATTGACCGTGCTGCCGAAACATTGGTGGGAAGGCACCGACGCCCAGGGGCGCAAACGCGACGTCAGCGCGACCACGCTGGAGATCCCGCTGGGCTCCGGGCCGTACCGGATCAAGGAATTCGTGGCGGGACGCTCGATCAAGCTGGAGCGGGTGAAAGATCATTGGGGTGCCAATCTCCCCAGCCAGATCGGCACCAACAATTTCGACGAGCTGCGCTTCGAGTTCTTCCGTGACAACCTCGTGGCGCTGGAAGCCTTTAAGGCCGACCAGGCCGACTGGATCGCGGAAAACTCCGCCAAGCAATGGGCGACGGCCTACGACTTCCCGGCGGTCGCGGAGAAGCGGGTCATCAAGGAAGAATTTCCGATCAACGATTCCGGCCGCATGCAGGCCTTCGTCGTCAACATCAGGCGTCCCCAATTCAAGGACGCGCGGGTGCGGCGCGCCTTCAACTATGCCTTCGATTTCGAGGAGATGAACAAGCAGCTCTTCTTCGGTCAGTACAAGCGCATCAACAGCTATTTCGAAGGCACGGAACTCGCCGCGACCGGGCTGCCCCAGGGGGAGGAGCTGCAGATCCTTGAAACGGTAAAGGACAAGGTGCCGCCGGAAGTTTTCACCACGCCTTACCAGAATCCGGTCGGCGGCACTCCAGAGGCCGTGCGCGCCAATCTGCGCGAAGCGGCAAAGCTGCTGAAAGAGGCCGGTTTCGAAGTCCGCGACCACAAGCTGGTAGACGCCTCGGGCAAGGTTCTGACGATCGAAATCCTGGTGCAGGATCCCTCATCAGAGCGAATCGCACTGTTCTACAAGCCGTCGCTGGAGCGAATCGGCGTCAATGCGTCGGTTCGTACCGTCGACGATGCGCAGTACCAGAACCGGCTGCGCAGCTTCGACTTCGACATGATCATCGATCAGTGGGGCGAGTCGCTCTCGCCGGGCAACGAGCAACGCGAGTTCTGGGGCTCGCAGGCGGCCGACGTGCCTGGTGCGCGCAACACCATCGGCATCAAGAACCCTGCCGTGGATGCCTTGATCGAGAAGGTGATCTTCGCCAAGGATCGCGCTGGCCTCGTCGCCGCCACCCATGCGCTCGATCGCGTGCTGCTCTGGAATTTCTACGTGGTTCCGCAGTTCACCTATCCGTTCGCGCGCTATGCCCGCTGGGATCGCTTCAGCCACGCCGAGCCAATGCCGAAATATGGACGGTCCGGCCTGCCGACGCTGTGGTGGTATGACGCCGAAAAAGCGGCGCGGATCGGAAAACGCTCTTGAGGGAGCCTTTGCGCATGGCGCAGCTTTCACGCCGGCATGTGCTTGCCCTGGGTGCCGCCGGTGCGCTCGGCGCCGCCTGGCAGCGCGGCGCAACGGCATCGGAAATGCCGCCCGAGGCCCACGGCATCTCGGCGTTCGGCGATCTCAAATATCCCGCCGATTTCCATCATTTCGATTATATCAATCCGGGCGCGCCGAAGGGCGGCACGTTCTCGCTCATCCCGTCGGCGAAATCGTATAACCAGTCCTACCAGACCTTCAACTCGCTCAATGCCTTCATCCTCAAGGGCGACGGCGCGCAAGGCATGGACATGACGTTTTCGCCGCTGATGGTGCGGGCGAGTGACGAGCCGGACGCGATGTACGGGCTGGCCGCCAAATCCGTGCAGATATCGCCGGACCGGCTGGTCTATCGCTTCACGATGCGGCCGGAGGCGAAATTCCACGACGGCACCAAGCTCACCGCGCATGATGCCGCGTTCTCACTGACCGCGCTGAAGACCAAGGGGCATCCGCTGCTCATCGTGCAGCTCCGCGACATGGTGAGCGCGGAAGCGATCGACGATGCCACGCTCGTTGTCACCTTTGCCAAGGGGCGGGCGCGCGACGTGCCGCTCTATGCCGCGGGCCTGCCGATCTTTTCGAAAGCGTATTACGCGTCCCGGCCGTTCGACGAATCGACGCTGGATATTCCGCTCGGCTCGGGGCCGTACAGGGTCGGGAGATTCGAGGTCAATCGCTACATCGAATTCGAGCGGGTCAAGGACTGGTGGGCTGCCGATCTGCCGGTTTGCCGCGGCAGCTACAATTTCGACGTCGTGCGTTATGAATTCTATCGCGACCGTGATGTCGCCTTCGAAGGCTTCACCGGCAAGAACTATCTCTACCGTGAGGAATTCACCTCACGCATCTGGGCGACGCGCTATGACTTCCCGGCCGTCAAGGATGGTCGCGTCAAGCTCGAGGTCGTGCCCGACGAAACGCCGTCAGGCGCGCAGGGCTGGTTCATCAACACGCGGCGTGACAAGTTCAAAGACCCCCGCGTGCGCGAAGCCCTCATCAATGCCTTTGACTTCGAGTGGACCAACAAGACTATCATGTACGGCGCTTATGCCCGTACGGTGTCACCGTTCCAGAACTCGGATCTCATGGCGGGCGACGCGCCTCCTTCGCCGGACGAGCTGAAACTGCTGGAGCCGTTTCGCGGCCATGTGCCGGACGACGTGTTCGCGGCCCCATTCACGCCGCCGGTCTCGGACGGCTCCGGGCAAGACCGGAGCCTGCTGCGCAAGGCGCAGCAATTGCTAAACGAAGCCGGTGTCCCGATCAAGGATGGCAAGCGGGTGCTGCCGAACGGAGAGGTGTTCAGGATCGAATTCCTGCTGGACGAGCCCTCCTTCCAGCCGCACCACGCGCCCTACATCAAGAACCTGGGGACGCTCGGCATCGAAGCGAGCGTGCGCCTCGTCGATGCCGTGCAATACAGGGCGCGCCAGGAAGAGTTCGACTTCGATATGACGATCCAGCGCTTCAGCATGTCGGCGACGCCCGGCGACGCCATGCGCGCATTCTTTTCTTCGCAGGTCGCTGCGACCAAAGGCTCATACAATCTCGCAGGCGTCGCCAGCCCGGCCATCGACGCCATGATCGAAAAGATCATGGCGGCGGACAGCCGAGAAGATTTGACCATCGCGTGCCGCGCCTTCGACCGTCTGTTCCGCGCCGGCCGATATTGGGTGCCGCAATGGTACAACAAGACGCACCGGCTGGCTTATTGGGATCAGTTCGGCCACCCTCAGAAGCTGCCGCGTTATGCCAACGGCGTCGGCGCACCCGACATCTGGTGGCATGAACCCGCCAAGGCCGCCAAGCTCGAGCAGGCGAAATAATCATGAGCGCCTATATCGCCCGCCGCATCCTCTTGATGATCCCGACGCTGCTCGGGATTCTCTTCGTGTCCTTTATCGTCGTGCAGTTCGCGCCGGGTGGCCCGGTCGAGCGCGTGATCGCGCAGCTCTCCGGCGCCGACACCGGCGGCAGCTCGCGCATATCGGGCGGCGGCGACTTCGCTCAGCGTGCACCGGGGCAAGTCGGGGCCGGTGGCGACGCTATCAACTCGAAATATCGCGGCGCGCAAGGTCTTGATCCTGACTTCATCAAGAAGCTCGAGGTACAGTTCGGTTTCGACAAGCCGGCACCGGAACGCTTTCTCCTGATGGTCTGGAATTTCGCGCGCTTCGATTTCGGCAAGAGCTATTTCCGCGATGTCAGCGTGATCCAGCTGATCAAGGAGAAGCTGCCGGTCTCGATTTCGCTCGGGATCTGGCTGACTCTGATTACTTATCTGATCTCGATCCCACTTGGCATCCGCAAGGCGGTCAAGGACGGCACGCGCTTCGACACCTGGACGTCGACCGTGCTCGTGCTCGGCTATGCCATTCCCGGATTTCTGTTCGCCATCCTCCTCATCATCCTGTTTGCCGGCGGCTCGTTCTTCAACTGGTTCCCGCTGCGTGGACTGACCTCGGACGGCTGGTCGCAGTTTCCCTGGTATTGGAAGATCCTCGATTATTTCTGGCATCTGACGCTGCCGCTGATCGCCATGGGGCTCGGCGCGTTCACCACCATGACGTTCCTGACCAAGAATTCGTTCCTGGACGAGATTCGCAAGCAGTATGTCATGACCGCGCGCGCCAAGGGGTGCAGCGAGGGCCGGGTGCTTTACGGCCATGTGTTCCGCAATGCGATGCTGATCGTGATCGCCGGTTTTCCAGGGACGTTCATCCACGCCTTCTTCTCGGGCTCGCTGCTGATCGAGACCATCTTCTCGCTGGACGGGCTCGGGCTGCTCAGTTTCGAGAGCGTGCTCAACCGTGACTATCCCGTGGTGTTCGGCACGCTCTACATCTTTTCGTTGGTCGGCCTCGTGATCAACCTGATCTCCGACCTGACCTATATGTGGATCGACCCCCGGATCGATTTCGAGGCGCGGGAGGTCTGATGACAATTATCGCGCCGACGCCGATCGAGACCACGACGCAGTCTCCGCTGGGTGAGGTCGTTCCAATCACGCGCAAGTCGTTCGCGCCTTCGCCGCTCAACCGGCGGCGATGGCAGAACTTCAAGGCGAACCGCCGCGGCTATTGGTCGTTCTGGATGTTCATTATTCTGTTCGTGGTCTCGCTGTTCGCCGAGTTGATCGCCAACGACCGGCCTTTCCTGATCAAGTTCGACGGCCGGCTCTATTGGCCGGCCTTCGTGACCTATTCGGAAACCACCTTCGGCGGCGACTTCGAGACTGCGGCCGACTACCGCGATCCCTTTTTGCAGAAGCTGATCAAGGACAAGGGCGGCAGCATCGTCTGGCCGCTGATCCGCTATTCTTACGATACCCACAATCTTGACCTGCCGACGCCGGCGCCGTCGCCGCCGACCTGGATGCTGACCGAGAAGCAATGCAAGCCGGTGGTGGAGAAGAAGGGGCTGAAGAGCTGCCGCGACCTCGAATACAACTGGCTCGGCACCGACGATCAGGGACGCGACGTGGTCGCACGACTGATCTACGGCTTCCGCATCTCGGTGCTGTTCGGCCTGTGTCTCACCATCATCTCGTCGGTGATCGGCATCGCGGCGGGGGCGGTGCAGGGCTATTTCGGCGGTCGGGTCGATCTCATCTTCCAGCGCTTCATCGAGATCTGGACGGCGATTCCCTCGCTCTACCTTCTCCTGATCCTGTCCTCGGTCCTCGTGCCCGGCTTCTTCGTGCTGCTCGGCATCCTGTTGCTGTTCTCCTGGGTCTCACTGGTGGGTCTCGTGCGGGCCGAGTTCCTGCGCGGGCGCAACTTCGAATACATTCAGGCGGCGCGGGCGCTTGGCGTGTCTAATCAGGTCATCATGTTCCGCCACCTGCTGCCGAACGCCATGGTCGCGACCATGACGTTCCTGCCCTTCATCGTGTCGAGCTCGGTGATGACGCTGACGGCGCTCGATTTCCTGGGCTTCGGCCTGCCGCCGGGATCGCCTTCGCTGGGCGAATTGCTGTCCCAGGCGAAAGCCAATGTGCAAGCACCTTGGCTCGGCTTCTCCGGCTTCTTCTCGGTCGCGATCATGCTGTCGCTCTTGATCTTCATCGGCGAAGCCGTGCGCGACGCCTTCGATCCGCGCAAGACGTTCAGGTGAGCCAATGGACGCGATCAACCAGCCTCTGCTCAGCGTGCGCGATCTCTCTGTCGCCTTCCACCAGGGCGGCGCTACCACGCTCGCGGTCGACAAGGTCTCGTTCCAGATCAAGCGCGGCGAATGCGTGGCGCTGGTGGGCGAATCCGGCTCCGGCAAATCGGTCAGCGCGCTCTCGATCCTGAAGCTGCTGCCCTATCCGAACGCCTCGCATCCCTCCGGCAGCATCCGCTTCAAAGGGCAGGAGCTGATCGACCAGTCCGAGCAGCAGATGCGGGGGATTCGCGGCAGCGACATCTCCATCATCTTCCAGGAGCCGATGACCTCGCTCAATCCGCTGCACACGATCGAGGCGCAGATCGGCGAGATGATCCAGCTGCATAATCCGACCAGCAATGCCGAGGCGCGCAAGCGGACGCTCGAGCTATTGACCCAGGTGGGTATTCCCGAGCCGGAGACGCGGCTGAAGAGCTATCCGCACCAGCTCTCCGGTGGCCAGCGCCAGCGCGTGATGATCGCGATGGCGCTCGCCAATGAGCCGGACCTCTTGATTGCGGACGAGCCGACCACGGCGCTCGACGTCACCGTGCAGGCGCAGATCCTGGCGCTGCTCGCTGAGATTCGCGCGCGGCTCGGCATGAGCCTGCTCTTCATCACCCACGATCTCGGTATCGTCCGCCGCATCGCCGATACGGTCTGCGTCATGAAGGGCGGCGTGATCGTCGAGCACGGGCCGGTCGAGCAGGTCTTCAAGAGCCCGAAGCATCCCTATACGCGCGACCTGCTCGCGGCGGAGCCGAAGCCCGATCCGGCGCCGCCGCAGCCGGGTGCGCCGTTAGTGATGTCGGCCAACGATCTGAGGGTCTGGTTCCCGATCAAGCGCGGCTTGATGCGCAAGACGGTCGGCCACATCAAGGCGGTCGACGGCGTCAGCCTCGCGGTGCGCAAGGGCGAGACGCTCGGCGTCGTCGGCGAATCCGGCTCGGGCAAGACCACGCTGGGGCTCGCATTGCTAAGGCTGATCTCGTCGAACGGCCGGATCGTGTTCCTGGGCAAGGACATCCAGGGCTTGCGCTTCAAGGAAATGCGGCCCTTCCGGCGCGACATGCAGATCGTGTTCCAGGACCCGTTCGGCTCGCTCAGCCCGCGCATGTCGGTCGCCGACATCATCGCCGAAGGGCTCTCCGTGCACCAGCCGAATCTCTCGCGTGAGGAGCGCGAGGGCCGCGTCGTCAAGGCGCTCGAGGATGTCGGACTCAATCCAGAGACGCGCTTCCGCTATCCCCATGAATTCTCCGGCGGCCAGCGCCAACGTATCAGCATCGCCCGGGCGGTGGTGCTGGAGCCGGATTTCGTCGTGTTAGACGAGCCGACCAGCGCGCTCGACATGCTGTTCCAGGCGCAGATGGTCGATCTGTTGCGGGAGCTCCAGCGCAAGCGCGAGCTCACCTACATGTTCATCTCGCACGATCTGCGCGTCGTCGCCTCGCTCGCCAGCCATCTCATCGTGATGCGCGGCGGCAAAGTGGTTGAGGAGGGGCAGGCCGCCGAGCTGTTCAAGAACCCGAAGACGGATTACACCCGAGCGCTGTTCGCCGCCGCGTTCCGGCTGGAGACTGCGGGCAACGGCTCGGTGGCGACGTAGTGCTTCACCTCTCTGTACGGAGAGCTGTCGCCCGCCGCCACGAGATTAAGCGAGCCGATTGATCGCGACGACCTCGCTGCCGGCCTGCCTGATGCGCGCAAGCGCCGGCCCGGTTGGTTCGATCACGGTGGCCATGTGATAGGCGTTGGCGTGAACCATGGTGGCCCCGTCGCGCACGATGGCAACGTGGCCCTTCCAGAAGATCAGATCTCCGCGTTGCAGCTTGTCCCACTCATGCGCCTCGAGCGCGCGGCCGAGGCCTGCCTGCTGCATGTCGCTGTCGCGCGGGCAGCCGATGCCGGCAGCAGTCAGCGAGACTTGCACCAGGCCCGAGCAATCGATGCCAAAGCTGCTTTTGCCGCCCCAGAGATAGGGCGTGCCGACGAAGCGCTCGGCGACGGCGACGAAGTCCGGCTCGCGATGATCGAGCGGGACGAGATGGATCTTCGGCAAGAACGTTCCGTCGCCCGTCACCGCGAAGGCCCCATGCTCGCGCACGATCGTGAGCTTTGATCCAAGCACCAGCGTGTCGGCCGGCGGCAGCTTGATTGAAGGGCCGGGAAACGCAAACGTCCGGAGTACACTGACGACGTGGGTCGGCGTTGCCGCGGGGCGAGCCAGGCCCGCATCCGGCAGCCAGCCGACATAGCCGTCGGCATTGAGCTGGCCCCAGGCCCAGCCTTCGCCGTTGCGGTCGTAAATGGTGACGCGCTCACCGCGCAGCGCCTCGGTCATCAACTTCGCATTCGAGGATGGCTGCTCACGCACGGCCGCGATGGCCTCGACCACCTCGAATTCCTCGCCAGTGACGAAGCGTTTCGCCTCCACCTTGCCTTGGAGATATTTCGCGGCGATGTCGCCCCGCACCGGCGTCAGCCGTGGATCATGCATAGCGCTCACTCAGCAATGAATAGAGAGCGCGCGCAGCCTGGCACTCGCCGCCCTCCGGCCGCGCCGGCTTCGCCGACGGCGTCCAGCCGTAGATGTCGACATGCAGCCAGCTCCTGGCATGCTCGACGAAGCGTTGCAGGAATAGCGCGCAGGTGATCGAGCCGGCAAAGCCGCCCGACGGGGCATTGGTGATGGTCGCCGTCTTGGAGTCCAGCCAGGCATCGTAAGGCGGCCACAGCGGCATGCGCCACAACGGATCGTTCTCCCTTACCGCGCAACGCGCGACATCGGCCGCCAGCGTCTCATCATTGGTGTAAAAAGGCGGTAGATCCGGCCCCAGCGCAACGCGTGCCGCGCCGGTCAGCGTGCCCAAATCGATTAGCAGCTCCGGCTTTTCCTCATCGGCCAGCGCCAGCGCGTCGGCGAGGACGAGGCGGCCTTCCGCGTCGGTATTGCCGATCTCGACCGTGATGCCCTTGCGCGAGGTGAAGATGTCGAGGGGGCGGAAGGCGTTGCCGGCGACCGCGTTCTCCACGGCCGGAATCAGCACGCGCAATCGGACCTTCAGCTTCGCATCCATCACCATGCCTGCGAGCGCCAGCACATTGGCGGCGCCACCCATGTCCTTCTTCATGATCAGCATGCCGCTCGACGGCTTCAGGTCGAGTCCGCCGGTGTCGAAGCAGACGCCCTTGCCGACCAGCGTCACCTTGGGATGAGCCGGATCGCCCCAGCCGATGTCGATCAGTCGCGGCGCACGGCTAGAGGCCATGCCGACGGCATGGATCAGCGGAAAATTCGTCTTCAGATCGTCACCGATGGTGCAGGCGAAGCTTGCGCCGAATTCGGCGGCGAGCGCCTGCGCGGCTGCGGCGAGCTGCTCTGGTCCCATGTCGTTGGCCGGCGTGTTGATGAGATCGCGTGCCAGCATCGCCGCGTCGGCGACGCGATCGATCTCGGTCGCGTCGACGCCATCAGGCGGCACCAGCCGGACGCCGGGCCTGTCAGCCTTGCGGTAGCGGGCGTAGCGGTAGCTGCCGAGCGCGAAGGCCAGCGCCGCCAGCCGTGCATCGTGCGGTGAATTGGCAAAACGGTAGGTGCCCGGCGGCAGCAGCCCAGGCAGGGCGCCCGGCCGGAACAGGTCGCGCGATCTGGCGCCTTCGTCCTCGAGGCCGAACAGCACCTGTGCAATTGCGCCGTCCGGCGCGGGCAGCGCGAGATAGCCGCCAGGCTTGGCGGCAAAGGCACTCGCGGCCGCGAACTGGCGCTGCGCCGCCGGCAGCGCCTCGGCGACCTGATCCCAGCTCGATTTGGTGACGAAGGTGATCGGGATGGCAGTGGGCGACGTCTCGAAGACAGAAGGCATTTGGCGGGTCCGGATCGTCAGATCAAGCGGGTCGTACGAACGGACGAGACTTCGCAGAGTTTCGGCGCCGCCGCAATCGGCTTTGCTGTCACCGTTCAGCGAGCCGCTACTCGCAGCGAGGGGGCCATGCTAGGTTCCGAGCACGGCCGCCAGATATGGAAATCGCCGGCGGCCGAGGACGCCTGCCGGGAGGATGCAATGGAATTTGTGTGGAGCGTAGTCACATTCATCGGCCAGGCCGTTGAGGCGATTTTCGGCTATGTCGAGCATCATCATTGGATCTTCGCGTTCCTTGCCGGCGGCTACTTCTTCTATCTGCACGACCGCTCCGTCCATGCGCGGTTCGATGCGCTGGACAAACGCGTCGATGAAATCCGCAAGCGACTTGCCATCGAATATTGACCGGCGGGACGAAACCGCCGTCGGGAAGCTCTCGTATCTCCCACTCGTCGGTGTTAACTGGCCGTTAGGGTTAACAGTCTATTGCTGGCGCGTTCGGCTCGATCAATCGGCTCGAGAGTCAAAGTGTCATGCGTCAACGGTTCAGTCTTGCCCGGCTTCTTGCGTCCACCTCGCTGGTCGCGGCGTTGGCCATGGGCCTCGGCGGCTGCACGGGCATGTCGAAGCTCTCCGAGGTCACGGGCTCGGTCGGGCCGCGGGCGGAAGCCGCTCCGGCCGATCCCGCGCGCGCTGCCGAAGTCTATGGCGAGCGCTATCGCGCCAATCCCAAGGATGCTGACGCCGCGCTCGCCTATGGTCAGGCCTTGCGCGCCAATGGCCAGCGTGCCCAGGCCGCCGCCGTGCTCGAGCAGGCGACCATCGCCAATCCCGGCAACAAGGCGCTGCTCGCCCAGTACGGCCGCGCGCTCGCCGACAACGGCAATTTCCAGCAGGCCTTCGACGTGCTGTCGAAGGCGCATTCGCCCGACAATCCGGACTGGCGCCTGCTCTCGGTGCAAGGTACTGCGCTCGACCAGATGGGCCGGCACGACGAGGCGCGCTCCTATTATGCGAGCGCCCTGAAGATCGCACCAGGTGATCCCGGCGTCCTCTCCAATCTCGGCCTGTCCTACATGTTGACGAGGAACCTGCCCAAGGCCGAAGAGGCGCTGCGACAGGCTTACGCTTCGCCGCGCGCGAGCGCCCGGGTGCGGCAGAATCTCGGTCTGGTCGTCGGCCTGCAAGGGCGCTTCGCCGAAGCCGAGACCATCGTGAAGGCGGACCTGCCGCCGGACCAGGCCGCGGCCAATGTCGCCTATCTCAAGGAAATGCTGAACCGCAACGACGCTCCGCGCGGGGCGCCGAAGCGGACGCCGGTCGCCTCGCTCGGCCAGCCCGATTAATCGGCCTGATCTTGGACCGCGCGCGGGGGTCTCTCGCGTCAGTGCAGCTCGGTGATCTTGATGCCCGTCGGTCCGAGAATGACGACGAACAGGACCGGAAGGAAGAACAGGATCATCGGCACCGTCAGTTTCGGCGGTAGCGCAGCGGCCTTCTTCTCGGCCTCATTCATGCGCATGTCGCGGTTTTCCTGCGCCATGACACGCAGGGAATGCCCGAGCGGCGTACCGTAGCGCTCCGCCTGCTGAAGCGCCAGACAGACCGACTTGACGCCTTCGAGCCCGGTGCGCCGCGCCAGGTTCTCATAGGCCATCTTCCGGTCCTGCAAGTAGGACAGCTCGGCCGTGGTCAGTGCGAACTCCTCCGACAGTGCGATCGACTGGCCGACGATCTCCGTGGCGACTTTGCGGAACGCCATTTCGACCGACATGCCGGATTCGATGCAGATCAGCAGCAGGTCGAGCGCGTCGGGAAAGGCGCGCTTGATCGAGAGCTGGCGCTTGGAGATCGCGTTCTTGAGGAACAGCATCGGCGCCTGGAGGCCGAGATAGGCCGCGCCGACGCAGATGCCGATCTTGACCGGCAGCGCCTGCTCAAGGTGCGCGATCAAGAAGACGTAGATGGCGGTACCGATGAAGAGCGCGATCGGAGCGACCATGCGGGCAAACAGGAAGGTGATGTAGGGCGCCTGGCCGCGGTAGCCCGCCATGATGAGCTTGTCGCGGGCGGCCTCCTGCGCCAGCCATTTGGTGAGGTTGAAGTCCTCGACCACCTTGGAGACGAGCTGCTTCGGCGACTGGCGCAGCGAGACCTTCTCGTTCTTGTTGAGGCGCTCGCGCTCGCGCTGCCGGAGGCGCTCACGCTCGCTCGCCACCGCCTTCATGCGCTTGGAGAGTCCCTCGCCGGCAAACAGCGGCATCACCAGCGTATAGACGGTGGCGCTGGCGGCAATGGCTGCCAGCAGCATGGTCATGAAGCGGACGTCATGTAGCTTCGAAACGAGAAACTCGACCATACGGCACCGTCAGAAATCGAAGTTGATCATCTTCTTCATCACCATGATGCCGATCGACATCCAGACGACGCAGCCGACCAGCATCAGCTGGCCGGTCGGGTGGGTCCAAAGCAGCGAGATGTAGTGCGGCGTCGTGAGATAGACGAGGAACATCACGATCGGCGGCAGCGAGCCGATGATGCCTGCCGAGGCCTTCGCCTCCATCGACATCGCCTGAATCTTTTCCTTCATCTTCTTGCGGTCGCGCAGCACCTTGGAGAGGTTGCCGAGCGCTTCGGAGAGGTTGCCGCCCGATTTCTGCTGGATCGAGATAACGATGCCGAAGAAGTTCGCCTCTGGGAGCGGCATGCGCTCATAGAGACGCAAGCAGGCCTCACCGAGCGGCATGCCGATCGCCTGCGTCTCGATGATCTGGAGGAACTCGGTGCGCAGCGGCTCCGGTGAATCGGCAGCGACGACCTTGATCGATTCGAACAGCGGCAGACCCGCCTTGATGCCGCGCACGATCACGTCGACCGCATCAGGCAGCGCCGCCAGGAACTTGGACTCGCGGCGCTTCTTGAGGAAACCCAGTGCCCAGCGCGGCAGGCCGAAGCCGCCAGCAAAAGCCAGGCCGGCGGCACCGAGCAGGCCGCCCCCGACGAACAGAGCGGCCGCGAACAGCACGCCCGCCACGACGGCGGACACCACCCAGAATTTCTGCGCCGTCCAGTCGAGCCCTGCCTGCGAGAGGCGGACACTGAGCGGAACCCGCTTCTCCTGCTGGCGCCGCGCCTCGAGATCCTTGAGCGAAGTCTCGACCTGCTCACGGCGCGTTCGTTGGCTCTTCTCGGTCTGCTTGGCCGCGGGCGCGTCGGCACGCGCGATCGCCGCGCGGCGGTTTTCGGCTTTCCGCTCCCCTGACAGGAGTGGATAGAGGAAGACCCAGGCGATGCCGCCGACGGCGGCCGTGGCGAGAAACGCGAGCGCGAGGACCTGCATGTTCACGACGCTGACCTCCTCACGTTGTCGGCGCCACTTCCGCGGCGTCGAGCGCGGCGGCAAGGCGCTTCTCTTCGCCGTAATAGCGGGCGCGTTCCCAGAATTTCGGGCGGCCGATGCCGGTCGAGCGGTGCCGGCCGATGATCTTGCCGTTGGCGTCTTCGCCGATCAGGTCGTAGAGGAAGATATCCTGGGTGATGATGGTGTCACCTTCCATGCCCATCACTTCGGTGATGTGGGTGATCCGGCGCGAGCCGTCACGCAGGCGTGCGGCCTGAATGATGACATCGATGGATGCGCAGATCATCTCGCGAATGGTGCGCGAGGGCAGAGAGAAGCCGCCCATAGTGATCATGGATTCGCAGCGCGACAGCGCCTCGCGCGGATTGTTGGCGTGCAGCGTTCCCATCGAGCCGTCATGGCCGGTGTTCATGGCCTGAAGCAGGTCGAACGCCTCGGGGCCGCGGACTTCGCCGACGATGATGCGTTCGGGGCGCATACGAAGGCAGTTGCGCACCAGCTCGCGCATGGTGACCTGGCCTTCGCCTTCGATGTTGGGCGGGCGGGTTTCGAGCCGGACCACGTGAGGTTGCTGGAGCTGGAGCTCGGCCGCGTCCTCGCAGGTGATGACCCGCTCGTCGTGCTCGATGTAGTTGGTCAGACAATTGAGCAGCGTCGTCTTGCCCGAGCCGGTACCGCCGGAGATCAGCACGTTGCAGCGGACCCGTCCGATGATCTGGAGGATCTCTGCGCCTTCCGGCGAGATCGCGCCGAACTTGACGAGCTGATCGAGCGTCAGCTTGTCCTTCTTGAATTTGCGGATGGTGAGGGCGGGGCCGTCGATCGCGAGCGGCGGCACGATAGCGTTGACGCGGGAGCCGTCGGCGAGGCGCGCGTCGCAGATCGGTGAGGATTCGTCGACGCGCCGGCCGACCTGGCTGACGATGCGCTGACAGATATTGAGGAGCTGCTGGTTGTCGCGAAACCGGATTCCGGTGCGCTGGATCTTGCCGCCGACTTCGATGAAGACGGTGCCGGCGCCGTTCACCATGATATCGGCGATGTCGTCGCGCGCGAGCAGGGGCTCGAGGGGGCCATAGCCGAGCACGTCGTTGCAGATATCGTCGAGCAGTTCCTCCTGCTCGGCGATCGACATCACGATGTTCTTGATCGCGATGATCTCGTTGACGATGTCGCGGATTTCCTCGCGGGCGGACTCGGAATCGAGCTTGGCGAGCTGGGCGAGGTCGATGGCCTCGATCAGCGCGCCGAAGATGGTCGCCTTGACCTCGTAATAATTGTCCGAGCGCCGGCTCTCCATGGCGGGAGGCGGCGGGGCCTTGGCAGGGGCAAGCGGTGGCGAGGCGACGGCCGGCGGGAGCGGGCCGCGCGACACCGTTGCCGCCGGAGCCTGGGAAGGCTCGGGCAACACGGCGCCGGGCTTGGGAGCCCGAAGGTCGGTGTCTGTTCCGCTACGCTTACCGAACACTTAACAACTCCATGCGGCGGCTATTTTCCCCGCAACTTCTCAATCAGGGGTGAAAACAAGGACGACTTTTGTTTCTTGGTCTCGCTCCGGCCGGTCAGGCGCTGGGCGATCTGAAGGAACATCTCGATCGACTTGTGATTGGCCGAGATCTCCGCAATCATCTGCCCGTTATTGGCCGCCGAGCCGAAGATCTGCGGCTCGAACGGAATCGAGGCGATCGGCTGGCTCTCGATCGCCTTGGCGAATTCCGTGGCGGCGATTTCGGGACGTTTCGGAACACCGACCTGGTTCAGGCAGTAGAGCGGCGGCCGGTCGTTGGGGCGCGAGGCCTTCAAAAGGTCGAACAGGTTCTTCGTGTTGCGCAAATTCGCCAGATCTGGCGCGGCCACGATCAGGATATCGTCCGCTCCGATCAAGGCGCGCTTGGTCCAGCCCGACCATTGGTGCGGCACGTCGAGCACGATGCAGGGCATGGTGGAGCGCAGCGTGTCGAATACGGCATCGAAAGCGTCGGAGCCGAAGTCATAGACGCGGTCGAGCGTCGCGGGCGCCGCCAGCAGGCTGAGATGGTCGGTGCATTTCGACAGCAGACGGTCGATGAAGGCTGTATCGACGCGATCGGGTGAGAACACGGCGTCGGCGATGCCCTGTGGCGGGTCCTGGTTGTAGTCCAGCCCGGCCGTGCCGAAGGCGAGGTCGAGATCGGCGACGACCGCATCCATCGCGAGATCGCGCGCGATCGCCCAGGCAACGTTGTGGGAGATGGTGGAAGCGCCGACGCCGCCCTTGGCGCCGACCACGGCGATGATGCGGCCGACTGCCTTGGCTTCGGGCGCCGAGAACAGGTTGCAGATCGAGCGCACGACGTCGATCGCGCCGACCGGCGCGAGCACGTAGTCGCTGACACCGCGGCGCACCAGCTCGCGGTAGAGCATCACGTCGTTGATGCGGCCGATCACGACCACGCGGGTGCCGGCGTCGCAGACGGTGGCAAGCTGGTCGAGCCCGCCCAGGAGATCGTTGCGGCCGTCGCTTTCGAGCACGATCACGTTTGGTGTCGGGGCGGAGCGATAGGCTTCGATCGCCGCCGCCATGCCGCCCATCTGGATCTTCAGATGGGCTTTGCCGAGACGGCGATCCTCGCCGGCCGACTGCACCGCGGCAGCGGTCTCTACGGTCTCGCAGAAGGCCTGGACCGAGACACGCGGCGAGGGCGCAATATGCTCATCGACCGGCGGGGGTGGGGCCTCCGGCTGCTCTTCTTGAGGCTGGCGAGCGTAGCTGATCATTTGCCGGTGTCGCTGAGTTTGGCCTTGTCGGCTTCAGGATAGGAGACCGCCGTCGACGTTCCTTTGCGATACTTCTCGAGGAGCGTGGTGCGACGCGCCATGTAGGACGGCGTTTCGGCCCTCGGCTGCTCGAGGTCCGACGGATTGTTGACCATCGCAGCGAGGTTGCGCTGATAGGCGCAGCCGTAATTGTAATAGTCCTTGTTCTCGAACCAGCTCTTGTTCTTCATCGAGGGGCCGATGTCCTCCGGCCACAGGCCGCAGGGACCCGCGACCGCGGCGATCTTGGAGTAAGTGAGCCGGATCGGCGGCAGGAAGCGCTTGTCTTCCGGCTGATAGGGGCGAACGTTGACGCCGCGCGGCGGAACGCCGGCCGCCGCCAGCATCGCCTGGATCTCACGCATGGTATCCGCGACCGGACGTGCGTTGGGCGTGCCGGATGGCACGTCGATCCGGATCGCGCCGGTGCCCTCGTGCAGCCAGGCCGAGGCGACGCCCATCACGTCGGCGCGCTGGGCGGCGGTCAAGCCGCCGCGGGCGTGGCCGACGAAGACGACGATCGAGCGGTTCTGCTCTTCGATCGCGATCGGATGGCGCTGCTTGTAATCGTCGGGAATGGAGGCGGTGACCGCTTCGTCGTGCTGGCAGCCGCCGAGGGCGAGCGCCATGCCGACGAGCGCGCCACCGAGGCGGATGGCGCGTTTGCGAAGCTGGGGTGGTCTTGTGATCATCTTGAAGTCCCCGTTCCGCTTCAGTCGGTGATGAAGCCGTAGGTGCCGCGGTAATTTCTGGCCGGTTCGGTCCGACCGGGCACGCCGTAGATGCGGTTGATGTTGCCGATCAGCTCGGCCTGCGGATCGGAAGGCGCGGCGAAGCCGTCATCCGGCCGCGACAGATCCTTTTGCGCAACCGCGCGAACGACATAAGGCGTCACGATCACGACCAGTTCGGTCGCGTTGTTGACGAAGTCGCGGCTGCGGAACAGCGTGCCGAGGATCGGGAGCTGCATCAGCCCCGGCAGTCCGCTGACCGCCTGCTTGGTCTGCTGCTGGATCAGGCCGGCCATCGCCATCGCGCCGCCCGAGGGAATTTCCAGCGAAGTCTCGGCGCGACGGGTCCTGATCGAGGGCACCGTCAGCGAGTTCACCGACGTCGAGGTCACCGCCTGGGAGAGCGTGATCGCATTCTCGTTCGACAGTTCCGAGACTTCGGTCATCACGCGCAGGCTGATCTTGCCCTCGCTCAGAACCACCGGAGTGAAGTTGAGCGAGATGCCGAACTTCTTGAAGCTGATCTGGGTGGTACAGACATGCGTGGTCGGATCGCACGCATAGCCTGCCGGCACCGGGAATTCACCGCCGGCAATGAAGGTCGCCGACTCGCCGGAGATCGCGGTGAGATTCGGCTCGGCCAGCGTACGGATCACGCCCGCGGTCTCCATCGCGCGGAGGGTGGCCTGCACGGACGGCGTCGCGCCGAATTTCGTGGTCAGGTTGTTGCCGTCCACGAGATTGCGGCCAAGGGCCGTGAACGGGTTGGAGTTGGAGAAGCTCACCACGGAGGTGCCGTAGTTCAGGTTCGCGGAGAGGTCGATGCCGAGCTGCTTGACGATGTTGCGCTGGACTTCGGCCACCGTTACCTTCAGCATGACCTGATCGCGGCCGCGGACCACGATCGAGTTCACCACCTTGTCGGCGCCGCCGGCGAGTCGCGCGGCGAGATCATTGGCCTGCTGCGCTTCGAGCGGGTTCGCAGCCGTGCCGGTCAGGACGATGCCGTCGCCGAGGCCGTCGATCTGGATGTCGGAGTTGGGCAGGATCTGCTTCAGTGCGGCCCGCGCGCCGTTGAGGTCGCGCTTGACCGCGATGTCATAGGCCGCAATCTGCTGGCCGGCGGAATCAAAGAACACGATATTGGTCTGGCCGACCGAGGCGCCGATGATGTAGGCGCGCTGCGCCGAGCGGACCACCGCATTGGCGATCTTGGGGTCGGCGACCAGCACATCCTTGATGTCCCGCGGCAGATCGATGACGACAGATTTGCCGATGCCGAGCGAGAGGAAACGCGCGTTCATCTGGCCGTCGGCCGCGACCGGCACCACGGGACGGTAGTCGGCGGCGACCACCGGGCTGAGGGCCGGGTTCAGCGTCAGCGCGAGGACGGCCGAAAACGACAGGGCGCGAACCACTGAGGTTCGCATCGTCGCCAGATTTGCCCTGCATTTCATATCGACTGTGTTCATCGTGCTTTTGCCGTCTGACTTGGAATGCCGTAGCGAATGATCGAAACGCCGTCGCGCTTCTGCGCGGATTCGTCGAGCGTGATCTCGCTGAGCTTGACGTCGGATATGCTGCGCAATGCCAGCGACAGCGTTCCGGCCTGGCGGGCCGACGAAAGCGCCTGGGTCTGGGCCGCATTGAGCTCCAAGGTCACGGTTTTGCCGACCACCGTGTTCTGGCCGTCCTTCTCCTTCGGCGCTTGGTCGATGGCCAGGACGCGGATGTTGGCGAGGATGATCTCGGAGGTGACAATGTCCGGGGCGCCACTGCTCTGGTCCGGGTTCTTGAGGCGGCGCGTGAGGATCACATCGACGCGGTCGTTGGGCAGGATGAAGCCGCCTGCGCCGGTCTCCGGCGAGATCTCGGTCGAGATCGCCCGCATACCGGAAGGCAGGATTGCCGCCATGAAGCCGGAGCCGTCGGCCTTGACCAGCTTCTGGTCTCGGATCGGCTCACCCTGGATGAAGGGAGCGCGCGCGATCGAGCCGGTCACCTGGCTCGCGCCCTCGGGACGCTCGTTGCGGCGGATGAAGGTGGCGCTGGCGGTCGCGGCCGGCCAAGTCTGCCATTGCACGTCGTCCGGCTTCACTGTCTGGCCGAGACCGATATCGTTCTTGGCGACCAGAACGTCGACGGTCGGAAGCTGCGCGACCGGAGCCGGAGGCGGCGCAGAATTGTCCGTGCCGCTCGCCAGGTACGCGGCGACGCCGCCGGCGCCGATGGCGACCGTCAGGACGACAATGCGTGCCCTATTCATACGCTTCAGTTTCCAACAAAACGCCGCGACGCTGCCGCCGCCGTAATCGGCAGTTGACCAGCTATTCGTCAAAGCATGGTTAATGAGGCGTATCTAAATCGCCTTAACGCCTGGTTTACCCGGTGCGTTCAGCGCAGTACGAGGTGAGCGAGGTCGATCGCCTTCACCCATTCGGTCTCCGGGTAGACCATCAGCGCGCTCAGTGCGAGCGCGATTCCATAGGGAATGCCGCTCTCCTTGGCGTGCAGCCGTGCGAGCCAGGCCTGGCCCGCCAGTCCGTAGGGCAGCGGCCATTGCCGGAATTGGAGCAGGAGCAGCGTCAGCGCCCCGCCGAACAGCGACGCGTAGAGCAGGAAGTTCATCAGATGTGCAAAGCCGAACCAGAGTGCGACCGAGGCCGCGACCTTGGCATCGCCGCCGCCGACCCAGCCCATCGCAAAGCAGGAGAAGGCCACGATCAGGAGAAGTGCGCCGGCACCGACATGGCTCAGCACCTCGTAAGGTGCCATGCCACCGGCGAGGGCGAGGGCGAAGAAGCCTGCGACCAACGCCAGCGAAACGCGGTTCGAGATCGTCATCGTGAAGAGATCGCTCGCGGCGGCGAACGCCATGAGGGCCGGGAAGAGCAGAAGGCGCGCAAGGTCGAGGATCATGGGCTGCGTCTTGAGGCCTGGTTGTGTCGCGGAAGCTGGCGGCGCGGATGCTAGCCGGCAGTGCTAAACAAACCGACAACGGCAGCCGGGCGGCGGGGGTGGCACCGCCGCAAGCGTGCTCACCAGAGGCTGGCAATGCGCACGGCGAGGACGAGCGTCGCCAGCAGCAGCGCAAGGCAGACCCAATAGGCCGGCGAGCTGGTCTGCGACACCGCCTCGTTCGCCGCGACGGCGGCATCGGTTCTGTACTCGCGCAACGCCACTGGAACTCGCCGTCTTCAGAAAAACAAAGGCCCCGGAGGTCCGGGGCTTTTGCGGTCGCTCGTCAAGCCGCTTACTTCAGCGACGTGCTGATCGAGCCGAACTTGGTGTTCAGCGTGCTGCCGAGATTGTTGACGACGGTGATGATGGCCAGCGCGATGCCGGCGGCGATCAGACCGTATTCGATGGCGGTGGCACCGGATTCGTCCTTCGCGAAACGCGCAATCAGGTTCTTCATGAACAAAACTCCGTCTGGATGGGATCGCCTCGTTCGGCGCTGTCTTTGACGCGACGAACATGAGAGTCGAGCTCTTTCGGTAGCGTTAATTCATTCGAGCAAACCCGCTTGTGGCGCGGTGCTTTTGGCCAGAGTGAATTTCGTCTTAACGCGGCAGTTGAATTCGGTCTGTTCCGAATGCAGCGCATGCACCGCCGGCTTCACCCTCCCTTAAATCTAGCGGAGTAGGCCTAGGCGGGACCAGCAATTCGGAAGTGAGGCGACGATGTCGAGCCTGCCCATGCAAGTCGCCCTGATGCTCGGCGAGACGATCCAGAAGATGGTCCCCGTCACCCTGGTGCTCGCAGCAATCTTCACCGTGCTCGAGCATTTCTGGGCCTGCAATCCCGGCGCGCCGTGGTGGCGCAAGCGGGAGATCCTCACCGACATCTGCTACTGGTTCTTCGTGCCGGTGTTCGCCCGCACCATGCGGATCGGACTGCTGATCGTGGGCGCCGGCGTCGTCTTCAGCATCCGCGATGCCGACGACCTCATCGCTTTCTACGACAACGGCCATGGCCCGCTGTCACAGCTGCCGCTATGGCTACAGGCCGTGCTGTTCCTGGTGCTGTCCGATTTCATGCTGTACTGGCTGCACCGGCTTTTCCACGACGGTGGCTTCTGGAAGTACCACGCAATTCATCATTCGTCGGAGGAGATCGGCTGGATTTCCGCGGCGCGCTTCCATCCCGTCAACCTCATGCTCGGGACGATCAGCGTCGACGTCGTGCTGCTGATGGCCGGTATCTCCCCCAACGTGATGATCTGGGTCGGTCCGTTCACCACCTTTCATTCGGCCTTCGTGCACGCCAATTTGAACTGGACCTTCGGACCGTTCAGATACGTGCTGGCGACGCCGGTATTCCACCGCTGGCACCACACCTCGCTCGAAGAGGGCGGCGACACCAACTTTGCCGGGACGTTCCCGATCTGGGACGTGCTGTTCGGCACCTTCCGGATGCCGGAGGGCAGGCTGCCGCAGGATTATGGCAAGGACGAAGCGACCATGCCGAAGGAAATCGGCGGGCAACTCGCCTATCCGTTCCGCCGTTAGCGCGGCGCCGACGATTCGGAAGCTCCCTTCAAACAATAGTCGGCGAGTTTGCGGAACGTTCACGAATTAAGGGCAGGTTAGTCGGGTCGGGCACCGGCTCCGCTGTCTGATCGTTTCTGCCGGTTTGTGACGTCCCGGGGGTAAGAGTATGCGTAAAGAATTGCTGCGCCGTCAGGCGCGCGTCTGCCTTCTGGTTGCGGCCGCGATGCTGGCGTTGCCTGGTGCCGGCCTTGCCGAGCCCACCGCCGATACCATCGCCGTCAATGTCGACCAGGCCAAGCTGGTACGGCTCCCCGGCAAGGTCGCGACCATCGTGGTCGGCAATCCCCTGATCGCGGACGTCACGCTCCAGCCTGGCGGCATGATCGTCGTGACCGGGAAAGGCTATGGTGCCACCAATTTCATCGCGCTCGACCGGGGCGGCGAGATCCTGGTCGACCGCCAGATCCAGGTCGAAGGTCCGAGCGACCGGCTCGTCACCGTCTATCGCGGGATCGAGCGCGAGTCCTATAGCTGCCTGCCGCTTTGCCAGCGCCGCGTCACGCTCGGCGACAGCGATGCCTACTTCAACAACACGATGAACCAGGCGGGCACACTGAGCGGCAATGCCAGCGGCACGGCCGGAGCCGGCGCCAAGACCAACTAGCAGAACCGGCGAAGTTGCTCGGGCAGGATCGCCTGACCGGCCCGGACGCTGGCGCCTCCCACGAGGAGTTCTTCTCTCCGCGCGCCCTTGTTTCCGCGTGGCCGTCCTGTCTGCCTGCCTGTGCTTGGGCGTTCGCGGTTAACGCATGCTTAATGAGGCGGTCTGACCGGAGCGGATCGCCTGAAACACTTAAACAATCAGTTTTCGCTATTGAAACGGGCAGATGATTGCCGTTGCCGGGGAATTTGACGCGATGCCATCGCCTGCACCAACGAGGTTCACGCTGCTCGCCGCGCTGCGCCGGTTTCGCGGTAACCGCCGCGGCTCCGCGGTCGTCGAGTTTGCGCTGGTCGCTCCGGTGTTTTTCGCGTTGCTGTTCGCCATCATCGAGACGGCGCTGATGTTCTTCGCGGGCCAGGTGCTCGAGACCATCACGCAGAATTCCGCGCGCGTGGTTCTGACCGGGCAGGCGCAATCCGGTTCAGTGACGGCCTGCGCCGTCTCCGGCGTGAGCAAGCCCTGCACGCAAGCAACGTTCAAGTCCTATGTCTGTAGCCAGATTCCGGCGCTGTTCGATTGCAGCAAGCTCTATGTCGAAGTCACGAGCTTCTCGTCCTTCGCTGCGGTGACGCTGCCGACCCATATCGACGGCTCCGGAAATTTCGACACGAACACGAGCTACAGCCCGGGCGGTGCGGGCGACATCGTGGTGGTGCGGCTGTTCTATCAATGGCCGCTGTTCGTCACCGGCCTCGGCTACAACACCTCCAATCTTGCGGGCAGCAAGCGGCTGCTGGTTGCCACGGCCGCGTTCAAGAACGAGCCTTACTAAGACCAATGGATCTGGACGGAACGATGCAGACGATGTCGAGAATCTGGTGGGCGGCCCGCTGCGCCGTGGGCGAGTTCGTCGCGGACAGCAGGGCGCTCGCGGCGACCGAATTCGCGGTGATCGTGCCGCTGATGCTGGTGATGTTCTTCGGCACGGTCGAGTTCTCGTCGGCGGTGGCGATCGATCGCAAGGTGACGCTGATGGCGCGGACGCTGTCCGACCTCACCTCGCAATCGATTTCGGTCGGCGATACCGACATGACCAATTTCTTCGCGGCCTCGACCGGCGTCATGACGCCGTATCCCACCACGACGGTGTCGGCGACGATCAGCGAACTCTATGTCGACCCATCGACCCTGCAGGCGCATGTGCAGTGGAGCAAGGGATCCGCGCCGCGCACGGAGAAGTCCCCGGTCACGATTCCCACGACGCTTGCGGTCGGCGGCACCTACCTGATCTTCAGTGAGGTCAGCTACACCTACACGCCGACGATCGGTTACGTGCTCAAGAACGCGGTCACGCTGAGCGATGTTGCCTATACCCGCCCGCGCCAGTCCACCTGCGTCTATTACAGCCCGGCTACGGCCTGCACGGTCTACTGATCGCAGCGCCTCCTTCCGACATGAAAAAGGCCGTGCGTTGCGCACGGCCTTTTTGATTCCTTGGCTCGCCTGAGCTGGTCCGGGGCAATATCCGGGCTATGGGCCCGGCGGGCTCAGCCTGCGGCGCGGAGGTTGTCCGCTGCCGACTTTCCGGAGCGGCGGTCGGCCACGATCTCGTAGGAGACCTTCTGGCCTTCGTGCAGCGAGCCGAGGCCGGCGCGCTCGACGGCGCTGATGTGAACGAACACGTCCTTGCCACCGTCATCGGGCTGAATGAAGCCATAACCCTTGGTCGCGTTAAACCACTTCACGGTTCCCATGCTCACTGGGGTAGTCCCTTCTAGATAGCACCATGTAAGAGCCCGCTCGCGCAGGCAGGTTAGATCGAATTTTTGGAAAGGTCGTCAGCGTGTCTGAACCGGCTGTACCGGTGGATGCTAATGTCGTCCGGCCGAAAATCGATTAATTCATTTTATCGGAATTAGGGCTTCAAAACAATCCGGAGCGTACGATTTTTTGATCCGCCGCGAGGTGCGCGGCGGATCAGCATACAGACCAGAATTTTACTTCCGCGCTGAGGCGCCCGAAGACTAACGGCGGCGGAACTGGCCGCCGCGCTGCGCTCCACCCCGCGGCGGGCCGCCGGACGTGGCGGGACGCTCGTCCTTGTGGCGGAAAATCAGTCGGCCCTTCTCGAGGTCATAGGGCGACATCTCCACCGTCACGCGGTCGCCCGCGAGCGTCTTGATCCGGTTCTTCTTCATCTTGCCGGCGGTGTAAGCAACGATCTCGTGTCCGGCGTCGAGCTGCACGCGGTAGCGTGCGTCGGGGAGGATTTCGGTGACCAGTCCTTCGAACTGGATCAGCTCTTCCTTAGCCATGAATTTCTCCAGGTCGTGGACGGCTAGTGCGAAAAGGGTTTGCGATTCGGTTGACCGTTCGGCCGACTCTCGCGGCGCAAAAAGGCAACGCCTTGTATCCCATCAGGCGTCCCGGCGCTATGCGCGGAACGCTGTTCCGGACGGTCGGTTAGCGACGAATGCATCTTAGCACCGGAACGGCGGCGACGAGATGCCTTCGAAGCTTTCGGGCCAGTGCCGGGCCGCCCGTCAATATGCCGTCCCTCGCCGGGGCGTCCGTCGCCCTGCTTGCCGGCGCTGTGGTGGCGCCCGTCGCCATGCCTTTCGTCGGCACGCCGCCCGTCACCCTGCCCGTGCCGTGCGCCCTGCGGACGCTGGCCCGGGCGGCCTGGCCGACCTTGTCGTTGCTGCGGCGGGGGAGGACCGGCATCCCGGCGACCGGCATCGGTGCGGTGGTCCTCACGCGTCAACGCAACGCGGATCAGGCGCTCGATGTCGCGGAGATAGCCGAGCTCGTCACCGCCGGCAACCAGCGAGATCGCGGTGCCGTCGGCGCCGGCGCGCGCAGTGCGGCCGATGCGGTGGACGTAAGTCTCGGGCACGTTGGGCAGATCGAAATTGATGACGTGGGTGATGCCGTCGACGTCGATGCCGCGGGCGGCGATGTCGGTGGCGACCAGGGTACGGATCTCGCCCGACCGGAACTGGCCCAGCGTTCGTTCGCGATGGTTCTGTGACTTGTTCCCATGAATGGCGCTGGCGGGGATGCCCGCCTTCTCCAGTGTCTTTACGACCTTGTCGGCGCCGTGCTTGGTGCGGGTGAAGACCAGCGCCCGGTTGACCGGTTCTTCCTTCAGCAGCTTGGCGAGGAAGGCCGGCTTGGCCGAGAAGTCGACCTGGAGGATGCGCTGGTTGATCCGTTCGGCGGTCGAGGAGACCGGGGTCACCGCGACGCGGGCGGGATCACGCAGCATAGCGTCGGCGAGCTCGGCGATGTCCTTCGGCATGGTGGCCGAGAAGAACAGCGTCTGCCGCTTGATCGGCAGCTTGGCAACGATTTTGCGGATGTCGTTGATGAAGCCCATGTCGAGCATGCGGTCGGCCTCGTCGAGCACGAGGAATTCGACACTTGAAAGCTTCAGCCCGTTGCTCTGGACAAGATCGAGCAGGCGGCCGGGAGTGGCGACCAGAACCTCGACGCCCTGCATCAGCGAGCGGACCTGGCGGCCCATCGGCACGCCGCCGATGGCGAGTGTTGAGGACAGGCGGATGTGGCGGCCATAGGCATTGAAGCTGTCGAGGATCTGGCCGGACAGCTCGCGGGTGGGCGACAGCACCAGGACGCGGGCGGTCTTGGGCTGCGGCTTGATGCGGTTATCGAGCAGGCGATGCAGGATCGGCAGCGCGAAGGACGCGGTCTTGCCGGTGCCGGTCTGGGCAATGCCGACGACGTCGCGGCCGGTCAGCGCCAGCGGGACGGTCTGAGCCTGGATCGGGGTGGGGGTGACGTAGTTCTCTTCACGAAGAGCGCGTGCGATGGGTTCGGCGAGGCCGAAATCCTGAAACGAAGTCAAAAGAGGGGTTCTTTCCATGTCAAAGGCGGGCGCCCGGCGCATTCGGCGCGGCGCGCGCATAGGGTGTCGAGAAGACACCTGCGTGTTTGGGGTGTCGGATGGGCTTGGGAGATATGGGGCAAGCCAGAGGCCCGTAGGGGCTTAAGAACACGCAGCTCGCAACGACGGCTTGATTCGCAAGCAGTCTCGACCGTTCATATGGAACATCGTCGGGGCGCTTTCAAGGCGGGTTCGTCCTAAACGGTGGTTGCGGCGCAGAAATAGTTGTGCCGGAAATTTAGCCAAGACGGACGATTTGCATATAAAACAGGCCATCTGCCGCTTTCGCATACATTCCCATTGCCTAGGGTTTAGGCGAGCAGATCGCGGCGAGACTTAGAAAATAAGCCGTTTTCACAGCAAAACCAACGGCTTGAGGGCTGTCTAGCCCATGGCATGGTTCTTGCGAATCCGTTAATCGCAGGCGGCCGTGGGGCCGTTTCGCAGCGTTTTTCACGTCTGCGTCAGGGAGATGATACACTCATGCTTAGCAAATCCACTCACGATATAGCGGCGTCATTTAGCCGCCGCGGCGTCCTCGCCGCGACCGCCGGGCTGATGCTCGGTCTGGCTTCATTGACTGGCGCCAAGGCCGCGGACGACACGATCAAGGTCGGCGTGCTTCACTCCCTTTCCGGCACCATGGCCATCAGCGAGACCACGCTGAAGGACACCATCCTCTTCCTGATCGACGAGCAGAACAAGAAGGGCGGCGTGCTCGGCAAAAAGCTCGAGGCCGTCGTCGTCGACCCCGCTTCCAATTGGCCGCTGTTCGCCGAGAAGGCGCGCGAGCTGATCACGAAGGACAAGGTCGCGGTCGTGTTCGGCTGCTGGACCTCGGTGTCGCGCAAGTCCGTGCTGCCGGTCTTCAAGGAGCTGAACAACATCCTGTTCTACCCCGTGCAGTACGAGGGCGAGGAGAGCGAGCGCAACGTATTCTACACCGGCGCTGCGCCGAACCAGCAGGCGATTCCCGCCGTCGACTATCTGATGAAGGAAGAGAAGGTGAAGCGCTGGGTGCTCGCGGGCACCGACTACGTCTATCCGCGCACCACCAACAAGATCCTGGAAGCCTATCTGAAGTCGAAGGGTGTGGCTCAGGAAGACATCATGATCAACTACACGCCGTTCGGTCACTCCGACTGGCAGACGATCGTTGCCGACATCAAGAAGTTCGGCTCGGCTGGCAAGAAGACCGCGGTGGTCTCGACCATCAACGGCGACGCCAACGTTCCCTTCTACAAGGAACTCGGCAACCAGGGCATCAAGGCCAAGGACATCCCCGTGGTCGCGTTCTCGGTGGGTGAGGAAGAGCTTGCCGGCATCGACACCAAGCCGCTGGTCGGGCATCTCGCCGCCTGGAACTACTTCCAGTCGATCAAGACCAAGGACGGGTCGAACGAGAAGTTCATCAAGGATTGGCAGGCCTACACCAAGAACCCGAAGCGCGTGACCAACGACCCGATGGAAGCACACGTGATCGGCTTCAACATGTGGGTGAAGGCAGTCGAGAAGGTGAAGTCGACTGATCCGGACAAGGTGATCGATGCGCTTCCGGGCATCGAGGCGCCGAACTTGACCGGCGGCGTGTCGAAGATGCTGCCGAACCACCACATCACCAAGCCGGTGTTCATTGGCGAGATCAAGGGCAACGGCCAGTTCGACGTGGTCTGGAAGACCCCGGGTCTCGTTGCTGGCGATGCCTGGTCGAAGGAGCTCGACGGCTCCAAGGACCTGATCGGCGACTGGGTCGGCAAGAAGTGCGGCAACTTCAATACCAAGACCAACAAGTGCCTCGGTTCGGGCTCCTGATCCCGATCTGACGCTCCATTGCAAGATTGGAGAGGGCGGCGATCCCGCCGCCTTCTCCACCCATTTCCGCCGGGGTCATTCACAGTGCCAGCCCATTTGTCCGCCCGTCTCCGTTCGCTCCTGCTCTCGTTGTTCCTGATCGCGTTCGCGCTGCCGGCCTTCGCCGGTCCGTTCGAGGATGCGGTCACAAAATTCGCCAACGACGATTTTTCCGATACGGAAGAGGCGATCGGCGCGGTCGCAAGCAGCGGCAACCCGCTGGCATTGCCGATCATCAGCGCGCTTCAAGACGGCCGCCTCATGGCCGATCCAGATAGCAAGAAGGTCTATGTTACCGGCGCCGACGGCAAGTCGATCGATGCCGCGACCGGCCAGCCGGTGACCAGCATTCCCGACAGCGCGAGCGCGGTTCGCCTCAACAACCGTCTGCGCCGCAGCGTCGATGCCGCGGTCGGCGGCCTCACGCTGCAGTCGCCGGATGTCGGAACGCGCCTCCAGGCCGCGCAATCCGTGTTCAAGTCGCATGAGGAGACCGCACTCGAAGCCGTCGATGGCGCCCTCGCCAAGGAAACCAACCGATCCGTCAAGGCTGCGCTAGGCGAAGCCCGGGCGGCCATCCTGCTGTTCAAGTCGGACGCCACCGAGGTCGAGAAGCTGGAGGCCGTCGCCACGCTCAAGGCGCGCGGCGATCAGGAGGCGCTGGCGCTGCTCACCGGCATGGGCGACCAGCCGGCCTCGGTGACCAAGGCTGCCGCGAGCGCGATCGGCTCGATCCAAAGCTCGCTTGCGGTCTGGTCGATGGTGCAGAACGCCTGGTACGGCCTCTCACTCGGCTCGGTGCTGCTGCTCGCTGCGATCGGGCTCGCCATCACCTTCGGCGTGATGGGCGTCATCAACATGGCGCATGGCGAGATGGTGATGATCGGGGCCTACACCACCTTCGTGGTGCAGGAGGTGATCCGTACCCGCTATCCCGCCCTGTTCGACTATTCGCTGCTGATTGCCGTGCCGCTCGCCTTTCTCGTCGCCGGCGCCATCGGCGTCCTCATCGAGCGCAGCATCATCCGCTTTCTCTACGGCCGTCCGCTGGAGACGCTGCTGGCGACCTGGGGCCTGTCGCTGGTGTTGCAGCAGGCGGTGCGCACCATGTTCGGCCCGACCAACCGCGAGGTCGGCAATCCCTCCTGGATGAGCGGCGCGTTCGAACTCGGCCAGATCACTATCACGTATAACCGGCTCTGGATCCTCTGCTTCACGCTGGCCGTGTTCGCGATCCTGCTCGCGATGCTGCGCTACACCGCGCTCGGCCTCGAGATGCGCGCGGTGACGCAGAACCGCCGCATGGCGGCCTCGATGGGCATCGCCACCTCGCGCGTCGATGCGCTCACCTTCGGGCTCGGCTCGGGCATCGCCGGCATTGCAGGCGTGGCATTGTCGCAGATCGACAATGTCAGCCCCAATCTCGGCCAGAGCTACATCATCGATAGTTTCATGGTCGTGGTGTTCGGCGGCGTGGGCAATCTCTGGGGCACCCTGGTCGGCGCCTTCACGCTCGGCATCGCCAACAAGTTCCTGGAGCCGGTCGCAGGCGCCGTGCTCGGCAAAATCGCCATCCTGGTTCTGATCATCCTGTTCATCCAAAAACGGCCGCGCGGCTTGTTCGCGCTCAAGGGCCGTGCGGTGGAAGCATGACCCCTCACATGCTGACGCGATCGCTGGACCGCAGCGCGACGATTTTCCTCGCCGTCGTCGCGGCCTGCGGCATCCTCATCCCGCTCTCCAACCTGCTGCTGCCTGCGGGCTCGTTCCTTCAGGTGCCGACCTATCTCGTCGCGCTCTGGGGCAAATATGTCTGCTACGCCATCCTCGCGCTCGCGATCGACTTGATCTGGGGCTATTGCGGCATCCTCTCGCTCGGCCACGGCGCCTTCTTCGCACTCGGCGGCTACGCCATGGGCATGTATCTGATGCGACAGATCGGCACCCGCGGCGTCTACGGCAATCCGGTCCTGCCCGACTTCATGGTGTTCCTGAACTGGCAGAAGCTGCCCTGGTACTGGTACGGCTTCGACATGTTCTGGTTTGCGGCGCTGATGGTGCTGGTCGTGCCGGGCCTTCTCGCCTTTTGCTTCGGCTGGCTCGCCTTCCGCTCCCGCGTCACAGGCGTATATCTGTCGATCATCACGCAGGCGATGACCTATGCGCTGCTGCTCGCCTTCTTCCGCAATGATTTCGGCTTCGGCGGCAACAACGGCCTGACCGATTTCAAGGACATCCTCGGCTTCAACGTGCAGGCGGAGGGTACGCGCGCCGCATTGCTCGCGCTGAGCTGCCTGGCGCTGATCGTCGGCTTCCTGATCTGTCGCGCCATCGTCTCCTCCAAGCTAGGCAAGGTGCTGATTGCGGTGCGTGACGCGGAATCGCGGACGCGCTTCCTCGGCTACCGCGTCGAATCCTACAAACTGTTCGTGTTCACGGTGTCGGCCTGCATGGCCGGCGTCGCCGGCGCGCTCTACGTGCCGCAGGTCGGCATCATCAATCCATCCGAATTTGCGCCGGGCAATTCGATCGAGGCGGTGATCTGGGTTGCGGTCGGCGGCCGCGGCACACTGGTCGGCGCGGCGCTCGGCGCCGTCGTCGTCAATTACGCCAAGACCTTCTTCACCTCCGGCGTGCTCGCGCCGTACTGGCTGTTCATGCTGGGTGCGTTGTTCATCCTGGTGACGCTGCTGCTGCCGAAGGGCATCGTCGGCACCTTCAACGCCTGGTGGGACTCATCGAAGGAAAAGCGCACCGCCGCGGCCATTGCGAGCGCTGCGGCCGAAGATGGCGTCACCGAACCCAAGATGGCGGAGTAGCGCGATGAACGTCATGGATACCCGCGCCACCTCCGCGATGCTCTATCTCGACGGCGTGCACGTCTCGTTCGACGGCTTCCGCGCCATCAACAACCTGTCGCTGACACTCGAGCCCGGCGAGATGCGCGCCATCATCGGCCCGAACGGCGCCGGCAAGACCACGATGATGGACATCATCACGGGCAAGACCAAGCCGGACGAGGGCGCTGTGCTGTTCGATGGGGTCACCGATCTGACGCGGCTCGATGAGACCCGGATCGCCGAGCTCGGCATCGGCCGCAAATTCCAGAAGCCGACCGTGTTCGAGAGCCAGAGCGTGCAGGACAATCTCCTGCTCGCGCTCAATGTCGATCACTCGGTCCGGGGCACGCTGTTCTGGCGCGGCAGCAAAGCGGAGTCCGAGCGCATCGACAAGGTGCTGGAGACGATCCGGCTCACCGACGCCCGCAACCGTCTCGCCGGCAGCCTCAGCCATGGCCAGAAGCAGTGGCTCGAGATCGGCATGCTGCTCGCGCAGGACCCAAAGCTGCTCCTCGTCGACGAGCCGGTCGCCGGGATGACCGACGTCGAGACGCATCTCACCGCCGAGCTGCTGAAAGAGATCAACAAGACCCACACCGTGATGGTGGTCGAGCACGACATGACTTTCGTACGCGAGCTCGGGGTCAAGGTCACCTGCTTGCATGAAGGCACCGTGCTGGCGGAAGGCACCATCGACCAGGTCTCGTCCAACGAGCGGGTCATCGAAGTCTATCTGGGACGCTGAGCGATGCTTGAGGTCAAGGACATCAACCTGTTCTACGGCGCGGCGCAGGCGCTGCGCGGCGTCTCGATCTCGGCGGAGCCGGGCAAGGTGACTTGCGTGCTCGGCCGCAACGGCGTCGGCAAGACCTCGCTCTTGCGCGCCATGGTCGGGCAATATCCGATCTCCTCGGGCGCGATCGTGCTCGACGGCACAGACATCACGGGCCTGAAGCCCTACGAGCGCGCGCGCAGGGGCATCGGCTTCGTGCCGCAGGGCCGCGAGATATTTCCGTTGCTCACGGTCGAGGAGAACCTCAAGACCGGCTTCGGCCCGCTCAAGCGCGAGGACAAGCACATTCCGGATGACGTGTTCTCGCTCTTCCCGGTGCTGCAATCCATGCTCGGCCGGCGCGGTGGCGACCTCTCCGGCGGTCAGCAGCAGCAGCTCGCGATCGGGCGCGCGCTGGTGATGCGGCCAAAGCTGCTGCTGCTCGACGAGCCGACCGAAGGCATCCAGCCGTCGATCATCAAGGACATAGGCCGCGCCATCTCCTACCTGCGCAACCTCGGCAACATTGCGATCGTGCTGGTCGAACAATATCTCGACTTTGCTTGCGAACTCGGCGACAGTTTCGCGGTGATGGATCGCGGCGCGGTGAAGTTCACCTGCGACCGCTCCAATCTCGACGCGAGCGAAATCAGCCGCCAGATGGCGCTGTAGGCCATTCTGCCGCGACCGGCTGGGGAGGCGGATGCGCAGCGACTTTTCAGTCACATCAACCGTTTTCGAGGCGAACCGTGCCCGCGGCGCGGTGAGCTTCGATGTTCAGGCGCGCGACGGCGTGACGCGGCGTGGCACGTTGCATGAAAGCGGCTCGCTGCGCGTGCGCGTTCCGTCGCCAGAAGGCGAGGGGCTGTCTGGCGTGTTCGTCAACACGGCCGGCGGGGTCGCTGGCGGCGACCGCTTCGACATTGAGATCACGGCCGCTGATGCTGCGCGGCTGACGCTGACTACTGCGGCCGCAGAAAAGGTCTATCGTGCGCCGGGACAGGCGGCCGAGCTCAATATCGCGCTGAAGGTCGGCGCAGGCGCGCATCTGTCCTGGCTGCCTCAGGAGACCATCCTGTTCGATCGCGCCCGTGTCCATCGCCGCTTCGACATCGCGCTCGATGAGACGGCTTCGCTTCTGCTCTGCGAGATCGTGGTGTTCGGTCGCACCGCCATGGGCGAGCGGATGGAGCAGGGCGAGTTTGTCGATCGCTGGCGGCTCTCTCGCGGCGGCAAGCTGGTGTTCGCCGAAACCATCAGGCTCGACGGCAATATCGGCGCAAAACTCGGCCGATCTGCCGTTGCCAAAGATGGCGCCGCGATCGGCACGGCCCTGATCCTGCCTGGAGACGAGGCCCTGGTTGAGCGCCTGCGCGAAGCATCGGACTCGTTCGCGGGCGAGGTCGGGATATCCGCCTGGAATGGCTTTGCAATGGCGCGGTTCTGTGCCCAAGATGCGGCGCGTTTGCGCGCTGACATGATGGCGGTGCTGGCGCGCACCGGCGCCGTGCTGCCGCGGCTGTGGTTGAATTGACGTGTTGAACGGAAGAGATTTCGCATGAACCTGTCTCCCCGCGAAAAGGACAAGCTTCTGATCTCCATGGCCGCCATCGTGGCGCGCCGCCGGCTGGACCGCGGCGTCAAGCTCAACCATCCCGAGGCGGTCGCGATCATCTCCGATTTTATCCTCGAAGGCGCCCGTGACGGCCGCACCGTCGCCGAACTGATGCAATCCGGCGCGCAGGTGTTGACCCGCGATCAGGTGATGCCGGGAATTCCGGAGATGATCCACGATATCCAGGTCGAGGCGACCTTTCCGGACGGCACCAAGCTCGTCACCGTCCACGAGCCGATCAGGTAGGAGCAGACATGATTCCCGGCGAACTCTTCATCCAGGACGGCGAGATCGAGCTTAATGCTGGCCGCAAGACCGTGACGCTGACAGTCGCCAACACCGGCGACCGTCCGATCCAGGTCGGCTCGCACTACCATTTTTTTGAAACCAACCCGGCGTTGAAGTTCGACCGCAGACGCGCCCGCGGCATGCGCCTCGACATCGCGGCCGGCACCGCCGTCCGCTTCGAGCCGGGCCAGACCCGCGATGTCCAGCTCGTCGCCATGGCCGGCAAGAAGACGATCTACGGTTTTCGTGGCGAGGTGATGGGGAGGCTGTGAGTGCAATAACGGCGAGCGCAGCGCGACGCGATTGAGGCGAGTGCAGTGATCCACGGTGAGGTGAGCGCAACTGTCGCGCTCCCTCCCCCCTTGCGGGGGAGGGGCGGGGAGGGGGGTATGCCACACGACGAAGTCTCCCGGTCGCAAAGAACCCGTGCCAAGCAATTGCGGCGGGCGATGACGCCCGCGGAGACGCTTCTCTGGCGCCATCTTAAAGCTCACCGCTTGGCTCGCCTCGGGTTTCGCCGTCGAGCTCCAATGGGCGATTACATAGCCGATTTCGTTGCGCATTCCTGCAAGCTCGTCGTCGAGGTCGACGGTGAAAGCCACGAATTCGCGGCGCGCATACGTCACGATGAGGTGCGCGACGAGTGGTTCGCGTCGCGCGGATATCGCGTGTTGCGCTTCACCAATAACGACGTAATGAAGAACCTGGAGGGAGTGGTTCTCGCCATCCTTCAGGTAGCGGAGCCCGGAGCACCCCTCTCCCTGGCCCTCCCCCGCAAGAGGGGAGGGAACGGAGAGATCGGTGTATCTGATGGCGCGAAGGAGGCCTAAGCCATGCTCTCACCCATCCGCCTCGTCTCTGAAGCTGCCGAACTCGCTGCGCGCCGTCATAACGGCATGGCGCGCAAGGGGCGCGGCAACGAGCCCTATATCAATCATCTCGCAGAGGTCGCGAACCTGCTTGCGACCGCGACCGGTGGTGCCGATGCCGAGCTGGTGGCGGCCGGATGGTTGCATGATTCCATCGAGGACACCGACACCACGCGCGAGGAGCTGGCGCAGAGATTCTCCGAGCGTGTCGCCGCCCTCGTCGCGGAATGCACCGACGACATGAGTCTGCCGAAAGCCGAGCGACGGCGTCGGCAGGCGATGGACGCGCCAAAAAAATCCGCCGGCGCGAAGCTGATCAAGATTGCCGACAAGATCAGCAATACAGCGGCGCGCATTCAAACCGATTTGAGTGCCGAGGAGCACGACGAACTCGTCGATTACGTTGAGTGGGCCACGCAAGTCGTTGCGGGCTGCCGCGGCGGCAACGCGTGGCTCGACGAGAAGTTCGACGATGCCGTGAAAGCAGCGAGGGCCGTGCTGTGACCGACCAGTTATTCAAACGCATACGGGGCTTGTGATGTCCGTCAAAATAAAGCGGTCCGTCTATTCCGACATGTTCGGCCCGACCACCGGCGACAAGGTGCGTCTAGCTGATACCGACCTCATCATCGAAGTCGAGAAGGATTTCACAACCTACGGCGAAGAGGTGAAGTTCGGCGGCGGCAAGGTGATCCGCGACGGCATGGGCCAGTCGCAGGTCACCAACAAGCAGGGCGCCGCCGACACGGTCATCACCAATGCGCTGATCGTCGACCATTGGGGCATCGTGAAAGCCGACGTCGCCATCAAGGATGGCATGATTTCCGCGATCGGCAAGGCCGGCAACCCAGACATCCAGCCGGGCGTGACCATCATCATCGGTCCCGGCACCGATGTGATCGCGGGCGAAGGCAAGATTCTCACGGCCGGCGGTTTCGACAGCCACATCCATTTCATCTGCCCGCAACAGATCGAGCACGCGCTGATGAGCGGCGTCACCTCGATGCTGGGCGGCGGCACCGGCCCCTCGCACGGCACCTTCGCCACGACCTGCACGCCGGGGCCCTGGCATATCGCCCGGATGATCCAGTCGTTCGACGCCTTTCCGGTTAATCTCGGCATTTCCGGCAAAGGGAACGCCTCGCGGCCCGCCGCGCTGGTCGAGATGATCAGAGCCGGCGCCTGTGCGCTGAAGCTGCACGAGGATTGGGGCACGACGCCAGCAGCGATCGACAACTGCCTGTCGGTCGCCGACGATCACGACATCCAGGTCATGATCCACACCGACACGCTCAACGAATCCGGTTTCGTCGAGGATACGATCAAGGCGTTCAAGGGCCGCACCATCCATGCCTTCCACACCGAAGGGGCGGGCGGTGGTCACGCCCCCGACATCATCAAGGTCGCGGGCCTGAAAAACGTGCTGCCGTCCTCGACCAATCCGACGCGGCCCTTCACGCGCAACACCATCGACGAGCATCTCGATATGCTGATGGTGTGCCACCACCTCGACCCCTCGATCGCGGAAGATCTGGCTTTCGCCGAGAGCCGCATCCGCAAGGAGACCATCGCCGCCGAGGACATCCTGCATGATCTCGGCGCGCTCTCGATGATGTCCTCGGACTCGCAGGCGATGGGCCGCCTCGGCGAGGTCATCATCCGGACCTGGCAGACCGCCGACAAGATGAAGAAGCAGCGCGGATCGCTGCCGCAGGACAAGGGCAAGGGCAACGACAATTTCCGCGTCAAGCGCTACATCGCCAAATACACCATTAATCCCGCGATCGCGCACGGCGTGTCGAAACTGATCGGCTCGGTCGAGAAGGGCAAGCTCGCCGATCTCGTGCTGTGGTCGCCGGCCTTCTTCGGCGTCAAGCCGGACTGCATCGTCAAGGGCGGCAGCATCGTCGCAGCGCCCATGGGCGATCCCAACGCCTCGATCCCGACGCCGCAACCGGTGCACTACCAACCGATGTTCGGTGCCTTCGGCAAGGCGCGCACGGCGTCCTCCGTTGTCTTTACCTCGAAGGCCGCCGTCACCGGAGGTCTTGCGCGAAAACTCGGCATCGATAAGACGCTCTATGCCGTCGAGAATACCCGCGGCAAGATCTCCAAGAAGAGCATGATCCACAACGACGCCATGCCCAAGATCGAGGTCGATCCGGAGACCTATGAGGTGCGCGCCGACGGCGAGCTGCTCACCTGCGCCCCCGCCGAGGTGCTGCCGATGGCGCAGCGATATTTCATGTACTGAAATAGCCTGTGCTGCATGCCTCGGGGTTGTTTTCCGGTCTTGAGTTCGACCCTGCCTGGTCTAATGTCCCGCCGGTATCTTGAACCCAGAAGAAAAGCCGGGAGGATTTCTCGTGATCTATGTCGTTGCCACCTTGACCATCAAGCCCGAAACGCGCGCCGAATTCATTGCAGCCGCCACCGCCTGCATCAAGGAGACGCGGAAGGAGCCCGGCAATATCGCTTATGATTTGCACGAGAGCGTCACCGACCCTGCCAAAATGGTGTTCGTCGAGCAGTGGGAGAACGCCGAGGCGCTGGTGCCGCATCGTGCCATGGAGCATATGAAGACGTTCGGCCGCGTCGCGGTGAAGTGCTTCACGGCGCCGCCGAAGATCGAGGTGATCACGCCCGAGAAGGTCGAGACACGGTAAACGGGGTAAACGCATGATCCGGGCGACGCAGGTCAGGGGGCAGCACCGCTTCACGGAAGCACCCGTGGATACGGTGGTGCTTGATTTCGACGATCGGCACCGTCGCCGCATGGCCATGACGGGGACGCGGGGGCTCGAATTCCTGCTCGACCTGGAGCATGCCGTCGCGCTGCGCGGCGGCGATGCGCTGGTGCTGGAGGACGGCCGGCTGGTGGAGGTGGTGGCGGCGCCCGAACCGCTGCTGGAGATCCGCGGCCACGATCCGCACCATCTCATCCGCGTCGGCTGGCACCTCGGCAACCGCCACCTGCCGACGCAGATCATGGCCAAGGCCTTGCGTATCCGCCGCGACCACGTCATCGAAGCCATGGTGAAGGGTCTCGGCGCCCGCGTGATCGAGATCGAGGCGCCGTTCGATCCCGAAGGCGGCGCCTATGCCGACGCCGGTCACGCGCATGGTCACGACGCCCATGCGCATCACGATCACGGCCACCATCATCACGAACGTGACCATGATGATCATGGTCACGATCATCACCATCACCACGACGAGCATTGCGACCACCGCGACCATCACCACGGCCACAAGCATGCTCATGACCACAAATGAGCCGGTCGGCGCCGCTGACCTCGCCGAGCGCGAGGCGGCGGCGCTGTACCGGTTGATGACCTGGTTGTCGCCGGCGTTTCCTGTCGGTGGTTTCTCCTACTCCAGCGGCATCGAATGGGCCGTCGAGGCCGGCGACATCACCGATACCGCGACGCTGGCCGACTGGCTCGACACTATGCTCGGCGACGGCTCCGGCCTTTGCGATGCGACGTTCCTGGTCCATGCCTATCGCGCCGCGGAAGCCGACGAGAGCACCACTTTGAACGATACCGCCGAGCTCGCGGCCGCCTTCGTGCCGTCGCGCGAACGACAGCTGGAAACGACCTCCCAAGGCCGCGCCTTCATCGACATCGCGCGCGCGGCGTGGGATGCCGATGGGCTGGATGTGATGGTCGCGGCATGCCGCGCGCCATTGGTCTATCCGGTCGCCGTCGGCGTGGTCGCCGCGATGCATGGTGTCCCGCTGGCGCCGACGCTGCACGCTTTCCTGCATGCGCTGGTCTCAAACTGGATTTCCGCGGCCAGCCGTCTCATTCCGCTGGGCCAGACCGACAGCCAGCGTGTGCTGGTGACGCTGGAAGCCGCCGTCGCCGCGACCGCCAATCGTGCCCTGAAGGCGACATTGGACGATCTCGGCAGCGCGACTTTCCGCGCCGATCTCGCCAGCCTCCGGCACGAGACACAATATACGCGGCTGTTCAGATCGTGAGCACGTTGCGTCACACTCCGCCAGGACGACGATAGGAAGGAATCAATGGCTACGTCTCACGGCCCCTTACGTGTCGGCGTCGGCGGCCCGGTCGGATCGGGCAAGACCGCGCTGATGGACCTGCTCTGCAAGACCATGCGCGAGCGCTATGACATCGCCGCGATCACCAACGACATCTACACCAAATGGGATGCCGAATACCTCGTGCGTTCGGGTTCGCTGACACCGGATCGGATCGCCGGGGTCGAGACCGGCGGCTGCCCGCACACCGCGATTCGCGAGGACGCCTCGATGAATCTCGCGGCGGTGGCGGACATGCGCGCGAAATTTCCGGGCCTCGATCTCGTGCTGATCGAGTCCGGCGGCGACAATCTCGCTGCCACTTTTTCCCCAGAGCTGGCCGACCTCACCATCTACGTCATCGACGTTGCCGCCGGCGACAAGATTCCGTCCAAGGGCGGCCCGGGCATCACCCGGTCAGACCTTCTTGTCATCAACAAGATCGACCTGGCGCCCCATGTCGGGGCCTCCCTGGAAAAGATGGAGACGGACGCCAAGCGCATGCGCGGCCAGCGTCCCTTCGTCATGACCAACCTGAAGAAGAGCCAGGGGCTCGACCGCATTGTCGAGTTCATCGAGGCCAAAGGTGGCCTGAGGCGGGCAGGCTGACCGACGCGACGACTTGGCGCAGGTGATTTTCGCCGTTGACGGGTGAAGCAGGCCCAGAGCGGCGGAACAAATTTTAGACACGGAGATTAACTACCTCCGCCTCGGGGCAGCCATTCCGGCCTGACCATCGGCCGGGCGGATTAAGCTTGTCAGCCGACCTACGTTGCGTACTGATGCCTCCTCCTCCATTATCTCCGCCACTGGGGTTCACCCTGTTTCGGCAGATGGCCGTTCGAGCGGCGTTCATATGGTCCACAATTATTGCCGACCTCTTGCTTTCGCCTGAGTAGTCGAAGTGGTCCGGCTGGGTTTCATCATCGGCTTCATCGCTTTGCTCGGAGCCCTGCTCTCCGGGCTTGCGGCCTATCGCGTTCACGATCAGGAGCTGGCGCTGGACCGGATCGCGCTCGCGCGTGCGATCGACGTTCACGCAAGCCTGGTCCAGGACCGCCTCACCGAGCGGGAGTTGCTCGCGCGTGTCGCTTCCGGCTTGTTCCGTGCGCCATCCGTGATCAAGCCGAACATGCTGGAGCCGCTGCGCTCGGCCATCTACGCCTTCAAGACCGATTTCGTGGTGGCCGGCTGGATCGCCCGGCTGAAGCCGAACGAGCTTGCGGCAGCGCAGGCTGCCATTGCCGGCGCCGGCTTCCCCAATCCGCGGATCCGCACGTTTGACGACAAGCCGATCAATCCCGCCGACGTTACTCAGCCGATCGACGTGCTGATGGATCTCGAGCCGCGCAGCAACGAGACCAAGACGCTGCCCGGCCGCAGCTACGATCAGGATCCGGTTTCCAGCGCCATGCTGACGCGTGCGCGCGCCGAGAAGCGGTCGGTTGCCTCGGATCCGATTCCGCTGCTCAGCGGCGACGGGCCGATCGGCGTCATCGTGGCCGCGCCCGTCATTCCCGAGGGGGCAACGGAGCCGGCCGGGTTCGTCACATTTTCCTACGAGCTTGCCTCGCTGATGCTGACCAATGACGACATGTCGTTGTTCTCGGTCGCGCTCAGGGATCCGCGCAAGGACGGCGGCGAGCTCGTCGCCAACGACCAGGGCGTGGTCTCCACGCGCGCGACGGCGGCGGACGGGCTGGCCCCGTCGGCCATGCGCACGGTGAGCTTCGGTGGCCGTGACTGGCAGCTCGCCTACTACGCGAAGACCAATTCGGCGCGTCGCGCCGAGCAGACTGCCATCATCGTGGCGGCGATCGGCTTTGCGATCACCGCGATGGTATGTGGCCTGTTCGGCTATGTCGCCTACAACAACCTGCGGCTCAGCCGGGAAATCCAGGTGCGGATTGGCTTCGAGCGCCGGCTGACCGCTGTCATCGACGAGCTCAATCACCGGGTCAAGAACATCCTGGCGGTGATCCAGTCGATCGTGACGCGCACGCTGCGCCACGGCTCGGACATCGACGTCGCGCGCGAGCTCCTGATCGGCCGCATCCACGCCATGTCGAACGTGGTCTCGCTGCTCAGCGAGAGCCAATGGCAGGGTGTCAAGCTGAAGGGCCTGTTCGAAGCGCGCGCCATCCCGCATGCCGAACGCATCGCCGTCACCGGTCCCGATATCGCTGTCAGCGCGCGCGCGGCGCAGAGCCTGTCTCTGCTGTTCTTCGAGCTCGCCTCGCATTCCGACGAAGGCCTGTCGCTGGTCGGAAAGCATCCGCACATCACCGCCAATTGGACGGTGACCGGCGAGGAGCCCGACGAGATTTTCAATTTCCGCTGGGAGGAGTTCAACACCAGCGAGGCGACGCGCCGTCCCGATTCCGATTTCGGCCTGATCCTGCTCGACCGCGTGGCGCCCGAGGCGCTCGGCGGCACCGCCAAGCGCTACTTCACCGACGTCTCCTACGTCTACGAGCTGACGGCGCCGATGGAGACGGTGGTCGACATGTCCGAGCGCGATCGTACCGAGAAGTTTTCGCAGCCGGTGCGGTAGAGCGGCACTTCAGTCCTTCGGCCGCAACACCAGGTCGACCAGATTGCGCGCGTAGGCCGGCGTGACCGGCGCGATGCCAAAGACGTAGCGGTAGAACAGGCCGCCGTAGATCGCGTCGTAGAGATCCTCAGGCAGCCCCTGGGCCAGGATGCTGCCGTCCTTCTGGCCTGCTGCGATCATCTCCAGCAGCGCGTCGCGGCGGAATTGCAGATAGCGGGCGTAGAACAGCTCGGCGGAGCCGGTCTTCGAAATGCATTCGGAGATCACGGCAAGCTGCACCTTGCCGAACTCGCCCTGGAGTGCCTCGGCATAGGCCGCGGCGTGGCGGCGTGCACGCGCCGCAGGCGTGCCGGAGCTTTCCGGGGGCAGCGGCAGCATCTGTGCGGCGTGGTGGAGAAAGGCGTCGATCAAAAGCGCCTCCCGGGATGGCCACCATTTGTAGATCGTCATCTTGGACACGTCGGAGTTGCGCGCGACTGCGTCGATGGTGGTGGCGGCAAGGCCGGTCGCAGCCATCAGCGCATACGCGCTTTCGAGAATGGCGTTGGCGGTCTCGATCGACCGCGGCCGGCCGCGCCGGGGCGGCGCGCCGTCAGATCCTTCACCCTCGTTTCTCGCCATGATCTGGCCCGGTCTCCTCGCGCAACCTGCGCTCGATTCGCATAGCGCAGCCTCGGCGGCGAACCTAGGAGAATCGAAATGGGCTCCCCACTAGGCCTGCTGCCGCAGGGCGGCGGGCAGGTCCTGCCACTTCGACCAGGCGATGTAATAGGCGACCGCGGTCATCGCGGCGAAGCCGGCGAGGCTCACCACGACCTGCATCCCCACCAGATTGGGCCCCGTGATCAGGATCAGATGACCGGCAAAGGACAGGAAGACGCCGACGCAGAACACGGCGAGCCATTCCTCGCCGCATCTGATGACCGCCTGAAGCGGCTTCAATTGCAGGCCGGGATGACCGGCCGGAATGAGATGGGTCGCGACGAAGGCGAACGCGAGGAAGTGAAGCACGCGATAAGGCGCAAGGTTTTCCTTTTCCGTCGGTGCGATGCCGTCGAGGAGCAAGTTCGGCAGATAAGCGGAGAGCGCCGGTGAGTGGCGCATCAAGGTGACGGCCATCGCCAAAACGAGATAGGTCCCGGCGAGGATCCGCAACCAGGGCATGCTGCGCAACGTCCGTCCGGGTGCGCCTGTCACGGCGAACCAGCCGCCCAGCACCATCAGCATCTGCCAGCAGAGCGGATTGAAGGTCCACTCCTGATCCGGGTACACCCGGAAATTCCAATCGAACCAGCGTGCGGCAAGGTACAGCGCAACCGATGCCGCGAGCGTCACATTCGGCCGCCGCAACAGGCCCCACAGCACAAGCGGAAAGAAGGCCATCAGCGGGATCATCAATTGCAGGAGGTCGAGGTTCAGCGGCTCCTCCTGGAGCACGAGGCCGCGGATCAGGATGCGCAGCGGGTGCTCGAGAATCCCCGAGATGTTGTATTCGTGGATGAATTCCGGTGCCATCGATTGCGAGGCGACATAGGCGATGGTGTCGATATAGATGACGAACAGGACGACGTAGGCGGCGTAGAGCCGCCAGACACGTCGAAAGATGCGCGTCGCCGCGACGACGTAGCCGCGCTCCAGCGCCATCCGGCCGTGGATGATGGCGACGCCATAGCCCACCACGAACACGAACAAATCCGCGGCGCCGCTGAAGCCGAAATTTCGCAGCGTCAGCAGGTTGACGACGTTGTTCGGGATGTGGTCGACGAAAACCGACCAATTGGCGATGCCGAGTGTCAAATACAGCCTGGCGTCGGGTTGGAATGCGGCGAGGTTCGCCTTGACGGACGGTTTCATTGCGAAAAGACTTTTGGAATCAGGGGCGCCGCTTTTAGCGGCAACCGCCTGCCCATCCGAGTAGCGTTTGCGTGATGGCGGGGGACATCCGTGCCGGATGGCGCAAAATTGCGCTGCGCCTTCCTGCCGAACTCCGCCAGATCAGCTGGCAGCAGTTGCGGCGAAATTTTCTAACCCACGCTCGTCGTCACTCGGCGGGTTCGGCCGATGCCTCGTCGGGAACGCCAGCGCGGCTCGCCATGATTCCGAGTGCGACGCCACCGATCGCCAAGATCGGCAACAGCCGCTTGATTCCGATGGCGCGGACGATCTGGAGTCCCGTGGCGAGCAGCATGGGGTCCGCGAGCATGCTCTGCGCCGCCGACTTCGCGGCACGCTCGGCCGCGATCTGGGCTTGCTTGCGCAACTGCCGCTTATAGGCCCAATAGCTCACTGCTGCGGCCAAGGTAAGCAGAAAGAAAACGCCGGCACCCGCGAGGCAGGCTTGCACCGGACCATATTTCTCCAGCACCAAGATGAAGGCCGCGGCGCAGAGGAAGCACGTGGTGATGAAGAGCGCGAATGCCGCGCCTGCGGCAAGGGAGGTCAGTCGCACAGTGGTCCCGGTGGATGCACTGATCCCGTCGATGATGCGCTGAAACATGGCCTTGCTCCTCAAATCCCCACAAGCCGAGCCGCCACACGCCGGCATCGGCGGCGCGGCAGCGTCGCCGTCTCAAGATCCATTCCGCAAACCTACCGGCGCCAGGCGACGCCGATCAGGAAGCCGATGCCGAGGGCGAGCCCGACGGTCGCGAGCGGCCGCTGCGTGATGGCCTCTTCCAGCGTCTCCTCGATCGAGCCGTAGGCGTCTTGCGCAGCCTCCATCATCGCGCTGCCGCGCTCGGACATGTCGTCCATCGCGGAATCCACGTTCTCGCGCGCCTGGCGATAGCCGCGGCGAGCCTGCTTGCTGCTGGAATTGGCGAAGGTATTGAGCGCGTCGGTGATTTGTTCAGTGAGGGCGGCGATATCGCTTTTCACGGCTGCTACATCCTTCTCGAGGCGTTCTCTGGTGGCGTTGTCGGTCCAGTCTTTCATCCCGGCTTCGGCATTGGTCGTGGACATCGGGAGCTCCAAACTGTTGACGGCTGAGATAGCCGGAGAACGTTTCGTCGTCGGGGAAGTTCCGTTTGCGGAAACCGCCTCAGGCCTGCGGCAGCTGCGGCGAATCCGCCGGCAACAGATGCTCCTTGAGGATCAGGCCGACAATCAGGAGCGGCGACGACAGGAACGCGCCCATCGGGCCCCACATCCAGGTCCAGAACGCGAGCGCGAGCAGGACCGCAAGCGCGTTCAGGGCCAGCCGCCGGCCGATGATGGTCGGCGTGATGAAGTGCCCTTCCAGGAAGGTGAGGCCGCCGAAGGCGAGCGCCGCCATGAGGGCACCGCTGATCGTCGGGAAGGCGACCAGCCCAACGACGACCAGCACGGCGAACATCGCGACTGGCCCGATGATCGGGATGAAATTGAGCGTTGCCGCCAGCGCGCCGAGCCCGGCTGGATTGGGCATGCCGGTGAGCGCGCAGATCAGGCCGGTGGCGACGCCGACGCCGACATTGATAAGAGTGACGGTCAGCAGGTAGTTGCCGAGATGGACCTCGATCTCGTTGAGAATACGCAGCGTGCGCAGCCGCGCGTCGTGATCGCTGAAGGTCATGATCATGGCCCGGCGCAGGTCGCGCCAGCTTGCGATGAACAGAATGAGGGTGACGAAGAACAGCAGAAATTCAGTAAAGGTCGGTGACAGGAATTCCAGCGTCGGTTGCACCCACTCGACCTTCGGCATCTGGAAGCTCGGGAACGCCTCCGAGCCGCCGACCATGCCTTGCAGCTCGCGCCACAGCGCCAGCGGCCGGTCGAACACGTGCAGCTTGTCCCTCAATTGCGCGCCGAGCTCCGGCAGGCGCGTGCTCCACTCCATAATCGGTGAGGCGATCAGCGCCAGGGCGAAGGCAACCACCGCGGTCCCAGCGACCACGATCAGGACGGCGGCGAGCGCGCGTGGCACCTTGCATCGCTCCAGGAAGCTCGCCGCCGGCGACAGCATGGTGCCGATCACGAAGGCCATTACCACGGGCAGGAAGAACGCTCTTCCGACATAGAGTACGGTGACGACCGCAATCAGCAGCAGGCCTGCGAGCGCGAAAGCGACGAACTCGGTGCGGCGGATGACCGGCGGCAGCTCGCTATGGCTGTCGGGAAGCGGTTCACCTTCGCTTTTGCCGGGAAGCAGACGTTCGCTGGGAAGGACGCGCACAATATCTCTCCCGCACGGAAACCGCGATCCGCGCGCCCATTTACGGGATGAGAACGCGCGATCGCGGTAGCAGTTCCATCGCGCCTTCGTGAAGAAACGCTCGCTTGACTGTGACGTCGCGGCCGCGCTCCGCGCCGGAACTTAGATCGGTCCGATGGCGTTGCTTGGCTGGCGCATCACCCGGATGCACACATCCAATGGGGCAGCACATGACAAGCTTCTCTCTCGTCCGCCGCTTCTCGCCGCGTGCCGTCACTGCGTTTGCCTTCGCGACCGTTCTGTTCACCGTGCCCTTTGGCAGCGCGAGTGCGCAAACCCTCGGCTTTGCGCCGATCCGGCCGCAGTCGTATCCGCAGGATCAGAGCTATTCACAGGGCTATGGAAGCGAGGCGCCGCAAGCCGCCGACGAAGATGCCCAGCTGCCCGACCGGCTGCGCAGGCAGATCGTCAGCTTCGACAGGAGCGAGCCGGCCGGCACCATCGTCATCGATACCAACAACACCTATCTCTACTACGTGCTCGGCAATGGCCGCGCCATTCGTTATGGCGTTGGCGTCGGCCGCGAAGGCTTTACCTGGTCGGGCGTGCAGAGCGTCAGCCGTAAGGCGGAGTGGCCGGACTGGCATCCGCCGGCCGAAATGATCGCGCGCCAGCCCTATCTCCCGCGTTTCGTCGCGGGCGGTCCGGGTAACCCGCTCGGAGCCCGCGCGATGTATCTCGGCTCGAGCGAATACCGCATCCACGGCACCAACGATCCCAGCACCATCGGCAAGTTCGTCTCGTCCGGCTGCATCCGCATGACCAACGAGGACGTCATCGATCTCTTTAACCGCGTCAGTGTCGGCGCCAAGGTCGTGGTGCTGCCGAAGAACGCGCCTCTGATGGCGAAAGGCGGCGGCGATTCCGTGCGCAAGCGTCCTGCGGTGACCGCGTTGCCTTCGGGGCGACAGGCGCTGAACATCACGACGTCGGCCCTGAATTAGGATTGAGCGAGGTCAGATGTGTAAATGCTCGATTGGCAAGCTGACTGGCGGTGCGGCGGCCGTGTTCACAATCATCTCTCTCGGCCTCGCACTGACGCCGCCGGCGCATGCGAAGGACTTTTTCTCGGCGTTGTTCGGTGCGTTCGGCGCGCGGCCTCCGCAGATCCGGACGCCGTTCCCGAACGATGACATGCCGCGATACGACGTGCCGCGCCAGCGAGCCGCCTATGGCGGCGGCACCGCCTATTGCGTGCGCGGATGCGACGGCCGCTATTTTCCGGCGCAAGGAACGGATGCCGAAAGCAAGGCGAAGTCCTGCAAGAGCTTCTGCCCGGCGTCCGAAACCTCGCTGGTCTACGGCAGCAATATCGACGAGGCCACGACGGAGAACGGAAAGTCCTATTCCGATCTGCCGAACGCCTTCCGTTACCGCAACGAGATCGTCGTGGGCTGCACTTGCAACGGCAAGGATCCGGCTGGCCTCGCCCAGGTCAAGATCGAGGATGATCCCACCTTGCGCAAGGGCGACATCGTCGCCGGGGCCAACGGTCTCGTGGTTGCCAACCGCAATGCCAACGACCGCCGCGGCGTCGCGATGAATTTCTCGCCACTGCCGGAATCGGTGCGCGCCAGATTCCGTCAGGTGCCGGTGGTGGCGAAGGAGTAGGGGAGCCGTTGAGTGAGCGGCGCCGCTGGCGCCTCAATCTCCGCCGTCGAGCGGTGGCATCGGCAATCGCACGTCGCTCGGCGCGAGCGCACAGATATCTGAGAGCGAAAGGTGAAACCTCGGGCCGCGACCCGATTGTAGAGCTACGTAATCCCTAGAATTTGCAGTGGGTTGCGGCAATGGAACCAGAGCGAGAGACTGGCGTTAAGTCCTCATTGGAAATTTGCCTGAAGGGGGGTCCTCACGATGCTGGTCGGCGTACTCGTCACCTTTCTCGTCGTTATTCTCGTCCTTTATCTCATCAACATGCTTCCGATGGACGGTCGCGCCAAACAGATCGCGCGCGTGATCGTCATCATCATCGGTATCGTGTCGCTCTTGAAATATCTTGCGGTGTTTTAGCGGGCCTCCGAATATTCCAACAAAAAAGCCCCGGCTTGGGCCGGGGCTTCTTTCGTGCTGCCTCAATGCAGCGACTTGAGCCAGTCGTCGACGTCCTGACGAACTTGGTCCTTGGCCTTGCCATAGCGTTCCTGGAGCCGGCCCTCGAGCTGCTCGCGGCGTCCCTCGATCGAGCTGAGGTCGTCGTCAGTGAGCTTGCCCCATTTCTCCTTGGCCGATCCCTTGAACTGCTTCCAGTTTCCTTCGATGCGATTCCAGTCCATGACCATCTCCATCGCGTTGATGGCCCTACAACGCAAGCAGCGCGCAGCCGTTCCGCTGCGCGCCGGGACGGTTTCGCCCTTCGAACCGAGCTATTTAACCCGCTGCCTTCGCCTCGCGGCGGCGCGCGGTGAGGATGTACTCGGTGTAACCGTTCGGCTGCTCGCGGCCCTTGAAGATGAGGTCGCAGGCTGCCTTGAAGGCGACGCCGTCGAAGGCGGGCGCCATCGGCTTGTAGATCGGATCGCCTGCGTTCTGCTTGTCGACGACGACGGCCATGCGCTTCAAGGATTCCATCACCTGCGCTTCGGTGATGACGCCCTGGTGCAGCCAATTGGCGAGATGCTGGCTGGAAATGCGTAAAGTGGCGCGGTCTTCCATCAGGCCGACATCGTGGATGTCGGGCACCTTCGAGCAGCCGACGCCCTGGTCGATCCAGCGCACCACATAGCCCAAAATACCTTGGCAATTGTTGTCGATCTCCTGCTTGACGTCGTCAGGCGCCCAGTTCGACTTCGACACCGGGATGGTGAGGATGTCCGACAGTTTTGCGCGCGGGCCGCCCTTGGCCAGTTCCTCTTGGCGCGCGATGACGTTGACTTGGTGATAGTGCAGCGCGTGCAGCGTCGCCGCCGTCGGCGAGGGCACCCAGGCGGTGGTGGCCCCGGCCTGCGGGTGGCTAAGCTTCTGCGCCAGCATGTCCGCCATCTTGTCGGGCGCGGCCCACATGCCCTTGCCGATCTGGGCATGTCCGGGCAGGCCGTCGATCAGGCCCATGTCGACGTTCCAGTCCTCATAAGCCTTGATCCAGGCCTGCGCCTTCATCTCGTTCTTGCGGATCATCGGGCCCGCTTCCATGGAGGTGTGGATCTCGTCGCCGGTACGATCGAGGAAGCCGGTGTTGATGAACATGATGCGCTTGGACGCGCGCTGGATGCAGGCCTTGAGGTTGACGGTGGTGCGCCGCTCCTCGTCCATGATGCCGACCTTGAGCGTGTTCTCGGGCAGGCCCAGCATCTTCTCGACACGGTCGAAAATCTCGCAGGTCAGCGACACCTCGTCGGGGCCGTGCATCTTCGGCTTGACGATATAGGCCGAGCCGGTGCGGCTGTTCCTGACCTTGGAATTGCCCTTGAGGTCGTGAATGGCGAGCAGGCCCGATACGGCGGCATCGAGCAGGCCCTCCGGAATCTCCTCGCCCTTCTCGTCCAGCACCGCGTCGGTGAACATGTGGTGACCGCAATTGCGCATCAGGAGCAGGCTGCGGCCGTGCAGCTTGAGCTCGCCCTTGCCATCGGGCGTCCTGTAGCTGCGGTCCGCGTTGAGCGAGCGCGTCAGCGTCTTGCCGCCCTTCTCGAAATCGGCCGACAGCGTGCCGTTCATCAGGCCGAGCGTGTTGCGGTAGACCAGCACCTTGTCCTCGGCGTCGACCGCGGCGACGGAGTCCTCCATGTCGAGGATGGTGGAGACCGCGGCCTCCATGATCATGTCGGCGACGCCGGCCGGATCGTCTTTCCCGATCGCGCTGCTGCGGTCGATCTTGACCTCGACGTGCAGGCCGTTGTTGACGAGCAGCACGGCGGACGGTGCGGCCGCATCGCCCTGGAAGCCTGCGAACTGCGCCGCGTTCTTCAGCGCGGTGGCGTTGCCGCTCTTCAGTTTCACCGCGAGCTGGCCCGCGACGACGCTATAGGCCGTGACGTCGGTGTGGCTGCCGGTCGCGAGCGGCACGGCGGTATCGAGGAACGCCTTGGCCTTGGCGATCACCTTGTCGCCGCGCGCCTTGTTGTAGCCTTTGCCGCTCTCGGACGGATCATGCGGAATCGCGTCGGTGCCATAGAAGGCATCATAGAGCGAGCCCCAGCGCGCATTCGCAGCGTTCAGCGCATAGCGCGCATTGGTGAGCGGCACGACGAGCTGCGGACCGCAGATCTTGCCGATCTCCTCGTCGACATTGGCGGTCTCGACCTTCTGCGTCGCCGGCTCTGGAACGAGATAGCCGATCTCCTTCAGGAAGGCGGTATAGGCATTGAGGTCGAACGCCTTGCCCTTGTTGGCCCGGTGCCAGTCGTCGATCTTGGCCTGCAACGTGTCGCGGAACGCGAGCAACGACCGGTTTTTCGGCCCCAGCTCCTTGATGATGCCGGCAAGCCCGGCCCAGAACGCATCCGGCGCGATCCCTGTTTTCGGGGCCGCTTCCTTGGCGATGAAATCGAACAGGACGGGAGCGATCTTCAATCCGTGGGCATCGACGCGTTTCATGATGGGCTTTCTGTTGGAAATGGCTGTTTTTGGCTGCTTTTCACCCGTCAGCAGCAAAATGCGCCCATAGGGGCAGCTTTCGGGGGCCTATTAGCCCCAAAATCAAGGCCGTGAGAAGACCCCCGGGCCTTTGTCAAATGTCAAGGTGAGTTGGGCTCAGCGCACCGCTGTCATTCCCCGCGAAAGCGGGGAACGCCGCGGCTTCTCCGTATCCAGCGCTGTCTCTGGAAGGCTGGGTCGCCCGGTCGAGCCGGGCGACGACAGCATTCAAATATTCGCGGCGAGGTCCACGACTTCGTCGAACAGCACGCCGGTGGTCTTCAGCATCTCTTCGATCGCATCTGCCGCTTCGGCGACCGTCCGCGTCGATGTATCGATCACAAGCTCGGCCCCCTGCGGCGCCTCGTAGTCGTTGCCAATGCCGGTGAACGAGGCCAGCGTGCCGGCGCGGGCCTTCTTGTAGTGACCCTTGGGGTCGCGCTCCTCGCACACTTCAGCCGGCGTTGCGACATGGATCTCGCGGAACGCGGTGTCGGCGATCCGGCGCGCGGTGGCGCGATCCTCGCGCGCCGGTGAGATCGCCGCGACGATTGCGATATGGCCGTTGCGGGCGAGGTGGGTGGCGACTTCCGCAAGGCGGCGGATGTTCTCGCTGCGATCAGCGGCGGAGAAGCCGAGATCGCTGTTGAGCCCGGCGCGCAGCGTGTCGCCGTCGAGCAGGACCGGCGAGCCGCCATTGCTGAACAGGCGCCGCTCCAGCGCTTTCGCCAGGGTCGATTTGCCGGAGGCGGGCAGGCCGGTGAGCCAGACCACGGCGCCGTTGTGGCGGTAGCGCGCGGAGCGCTCGTCCGAGCGCAGCGCCGATTCCACCGGCACGATGTCGACCGGCATGGCGCGCTGGCCGGCGTCGACCGACAGCACTAGGCCGCCGCCGGCGATGCGCCCGGAAACCTCGATCACGAGCCGGCCGGTGCGCGGATTCTCGGTAGAGGGATCCGTTGCGATCGGATTCGAAAGCGAAATGTCGATCTCGCCGACGTGGTTGCGGCCGATCGCCTTGTTCTCGACACTCGACAATTCGCCGGGATCGACCGCCTTTTCGATCGCGACCACGGTGGCGCGGCTTTCCTTCGGCCCGCAGCGGACCAGGAGCTGGTCGCCCTTGGCGAGCGGCTTGTCGTGCAGCCAGAAGATGCGCGCGCGCAGCCGCCGCGTCTCGCGCGGTGCGCTGCCTGCATGCGCGATGATGTCGCCGCGCTCGAGGAACAATTCGCGGTCGAGCGTGATGCCGACCGAGCGGCCGGCGCCCTGCCGGCCCGCGACCGGCGTCACCGGCCAACTCTCGACAGTCTTGATCTTTGCGATCTTGCCGGCCGGCATGATCACGATCTCGTCGCCCGCAATGAGGGTGCCGGATTCGATCCGGCCCGCGACGATGCGGCGGTCATCGAACTTGTAGATCGCCTGCACCGGCAGGCGCAGCGCCAGCGCTTCCAGCGGCCGCGCCGGTTCAAGCCCGTCGAGCGCCTCGACCACCGTCGGGCCCTTGTACCAGCCGATCCGGTCGGTGCGCATCGCAACGCCGTCGCCGTCGCGGGCGGAAATCGGGATCACCGCCGTCGGCGTCACGCCGAGGCCGCTCAGATGTGCCGAGATCTCGTCGCTGATGTCCTTGAAGCGCTCGGCGGAGAAGTCGACGCGGTCCATCTTGTTGACGACGATCGCGACCTGCTTCACGCCCAAGAGATGCAGCAGATAGCCGTGGCGCCGGGTCTGGTCGCGCACGCCTTCGAGCGCGTCGATGATCAGCACCGCGCCGTCGGCCTGCGAGGCGCCGGTAATCATGTTGCGCAGGAATTCGGCGTGGCCGGGTGCGTCGATCAGCACGATATCGCGCGAATTGGTGCGGAAGCGGATCTGCGTGGTGTCGATGGTGATGCCCTGATCGCGCTCGGTCTGGAGCGCATCGAGCAGAAACGACCATTCAAACGGCATGCCGCGCCGCGCGCTGACGGCTTTCAGCATTTCGAGCTTGCCCTCGGGCAGGCTGCCGGTCTCGTGCAGGAGGCGGCCGACCAGCGTCGACTTGCCGTGGTCGACATGGCCGACGATGACGATGCGCACTTGCGGACGCGTGGTGCCGTTCGGAGTGGCCGGCGAAGCCGTGGTGACGATCATGTTCATGCGACGCTCGCGTCCTTGGGAATCAGAGATAGCCGGCGACGCGCAGGCGCTCGAAAGCGTCCTCGGTCTCGTGGTCGAGCGCGCGTCCCGCGCGCTCCGGCACCTTGGTCTGTTCGAGCTCGATCAGGATCTCGTCGATACTCGAGGCGGTCGAAGCGACCGGATTGGTGATGTCCTGATCGCCCAGCGAGCGATAGCGCTTGCCGTCCTTGGCGAGATACAGCGGGATGATCGGGATGTTCTCGCGCTTGGTGTAGGCCCAGATGTCGGCCTCGGTCCAATGCAGGATCGGGTGGATGCGCAAATGCGCGCCTTGCGGCGGCGAGGCATTGAAATGATCCCAGAACTCCGGTGGCTGGTCGCGCACGTCCCAATTGCCTTCCAATCCGCGCGGCGAGAACACGCGCTCCTTGGCGCGCGTCGCCTCCTCGTCGCGGCGAATGCCGGCGATCAGGCCGTCAAAGCCGTACTTTGCGAGCGCCATCTTGAGGCCTTCGGTCTTGCGCGCGGCGGAGCGTGCGGCCGGCGGCAGCGTCGGGTCGACGGCGTCGATCGGCGGGCAGGGCTCGACGCGCAAATCGAGATCCCACTCCTTCCCGTAGTGATCGCGGAAGCGATACATCTCGGGAAACTTCTTGCCGGTGTCGACATGAAGGGCGGGGAACGGCATTTTGCCGAAGAACGCTTTCCGCGCCAGCCAGATCATGACATTGGAATCCTTGCCGAGCGACCACAGCAGGGCGATCCTCTTCAGACGGGCGAAGGCCTCGCGGAAGATGTAGATGCTCTGCGCCTCGAGTTGGTCGAGATGATCCATGCTTGGGGCAAGCTCGGCAGAAAATTCTTGCGCGCGCACGCGCTCGGCCAGCGCCGGATTGCTCAGTCGATCAGCAGCGGAATCGTCCTTGAGAAGATGCATCTCTGCCACTTTGCGTTTGGAGGCGAAAATTCTATAGTCGCACTGCCGAAGAGAAGAAAAAAATTTCTCTTTGCGCGCTCGAAACGAGACATATATAGAAAATAATTCCAGTCAACCCCGTTTGTGGGGAAGCGAGTATCGCATGCGGTTCTTGCCGGTGTTTCTCGATCTCAAGGCCGGTCCGGTGGTCCTCATCGGCGCGGGCGAGCTTTTGCGCGCCAAGCTGCGCGTGCTCGCCGCTGCCGGCGCGCGCATCCGCGTGCATGCGATCGACGGCGATCGTGATCTGAGCCTCAGCTCCGAGGAGGCAGCGCGTGTCGAAATCATGTCCGGCGATCCGCTTACTGCCGATCTCTCAGGCATCATCGCGATCGTCTGCGCAGGCGCGGGTGATGTTGGTGTGGCGATGTCGGTTCGCGCCAAGGCGCTGGGTTTGCCTGTCAACGTGATGGACGATCTCGAACATTCCAGCTTCATTTTCCCCGCGATCGTCGATCGCGGGGATGTCGTGGTCGCGGTTGGCACCGGCGGTACCTCGCCGGTGGTGGCGCGGCGCCTGCGCGAGAAGATCGAGGCGCTGCTGCCCGCCCGCATCGGCGAGCTCGCCGAATTCATCGGCGGCTTCCGCAAATCCATCAACGAGCGCATCGCTGAATTTCCGCTGCGCCGCCGCTTCTGGGAGCGTGTCATTGACGGGCCGATCGGCGCCGCCGTGCTCGCCGGCCGCAAGGCCGAGGCGGACGCTGCGCTAAAGGCTATCGCCGATCCCGCCGCCTTCGCGCGTGCCGACAAGCCGGAAGGCTCGGTCGCGCTGGTCGGGGCAGGCCCCGGCGATCCCGATCTTCTCACCATCAAGGCGCTGCGCGCGCTGCAGGACGCCGACATCGTCTTCCACGACGAGCTGGTCTCGCCTGAAGTTCTCGACCGCATCCGCCGCGATACCACGCGTGTTGCCGTCGGCCGCCGTGTCGGCAAGCCCGGCATCGGCCAGGACGCCATCAACAAGCGCATGATCGAGGCCGCGCAATCCGGTCAGCGCGTGGTGCGACTGAAGGGCGGCGATCCCTTCGTGTTCGGCCGTGGCGGCGAAGAGATCGAAGCCCTGCGCGCCGCCGGCGTCGCCTATTCGATCATTCCCGGTATCACCGCAGGTCTCGGCGGTGCCGCCGATTTCGAGGTGCCGCTCACCTACCGTCATGAAGCAACCCGCATCACCTTTCTCACCGCGCACAAGGCGCGCGACGCGGAAGTCGTGGACTGGTCGACGCTGACCGACGCCAAGATGACTGTTGTGGTCTACATGGGCGCGACCGCCGCGCCCGCCATACGCGCCGGCCTCTTCGCCGCCGGCCGTTCGCCGGAAACTCCGGTCGGCGTGTTCGCCCGCGTCACGCGCCCCGATGCGCAAGGCGTGATCGGCACGCTGCGCGATCTGCCCGAGCTCGTGCGGCGGACCAATGGCGGTCCTGCCATTCTCATCATCGGCGAGGTGGTCCGGCATGCCGGCTCGCTTGGCCGCCAAACTCCCAAGAAAACCCCAAAGCAAATCATCTCTGACCTCCTGGATGCAGCCGAATGACCTCCCCGCTTGAACAGAAGAAGATCAAAATCGCTGGCCCCTCGGTCGTGACCGCCAACCGCACCTGGGATGGCATCGTGGTTTACCGCACCGCCGCCAAGAGCTGGTCCGCGGACCTCTCGGAAGCCGCGATCGTACGCAACTCCGACGAGGCGAAGGCGTTGCTTGCGGAGTCCGTTGCCGATGACGTCGGCGCGATCGGTCCCTATATCGCGCCCGTGCAGGTCGGTGCGGACGGCAAGGTCCAGCCCGGCAATCTGCGCGAACAGATCCGCCGCTCCGGCGTCACCATCGGACAGCCCGCCCAGGTTTAAGGCGCTCTCTTATGTATGCTTACGACGAAATCGATCGCACGCTCGTCAATGAGCGCGTCTCGGAGTTCCGCGACCAGGTGAAGCGCCGCCTGTCCGGCGAGCTCACTGAGGACGAGTTCAAGATCCTGCGGCTCCAGAACGGCGTCTACCTGCAACTGCACGCCTACATGTTCCGGGTCGCGATTCCCTACGGCACGCTGGCGACGAACCAGCTGCGGGCACTCGCCCATGTCGCGCGCAAATACGATCGCGGCTACGGCCATTTCACCACGCGGCAGAACATCCAGTTCAACTGGATCAAGCTCGCCGAGCTGCCGGATGCGCTGGCTGACCTCGCCAAGGTCGGCATCCATGCGATGCAGACTTCCGGCAACAACATGCGCAACGTCACCTCGGACCAGTGGGCCGGCGTCGCGCCCGGTGAGATCGAGGATCCCCGTATCTGGTCGGAGCTGATCCGCCAGCACACCACGCTGCATCCGGAATTCTCGTTCCTGCCGCGCAAGTTCAAGATCGCGATCACCGCGTCCGACCACGACCGCGCCGCGATCAAGATTCACGACATCGGCCTGAGGCTGATCAAGAACGAGAAGGGCGAGACCGGCTTCGAGGTTCTGGTCGGCGGTGGCCTCGGCCGCACGCCGTTCATCGCCAAGACCATCAAGCACTTCGTGCATGGCCGCGACATCCTCAGCTACATCGAGGCGATCCTACGCGTCTACAACCAGTACGGCCGCCGCGACAACATCTACAAGGCGCGCATCAAGATCCTGGTGCACGAGCTCGGCATCGAAAAGTTCTCTCGCGAGGTCGAGGACGAGTGGCAGCACATCCGCAACTCCTCGCTCCAGATCGACGACGAGGTGATCGAGGACATCCGCTCGCGCTTCACCTACCCGGCTTACGAGAAGCTGCCGCACATGCCTGACGAGCTGCGCCAGGCCGCGGCCGATCCGGATTTCGAGGCGTGGCGCAAGAATTCGGTGGCCCCGCACAAGGTGCAGGGTTACTCCATCGTCACGATCTCGCTGAAGCCGACCGGTGGGCCTCCGGGTGATGCCACCGCCGAGCAGATGGACGCGCTGGCCGACCTCGTCGACAAATATTCCTTCGGCGAGATCCGTGTCGGCCACGAGCAGAACCTTGCGCTGCCGCACGTTGCCAAGCGCGACCTGCCGGCGCTCTGGAAGGCGCTCGACAAGCTCGGGCTTGCGACGCCCAACGTCAATCTGATCACCGACATCATCGCCTGCCCGGGCCTCGACTATTGCTCGCTGGCGAATGCGCGCTCGATCCCGATCGCGCAGGAGCTGACGCGCCGGTTTGCCAATCACGAGCTCGCCAACCTGATCGGCCGTCTCCACATCAACATCTCCGGCTGCATCAATGCCTGCGGCCATCACCATGTCGGCCACATCGGCATTCTCGGCGTCGAGAAGAATGGAGAGGAGGTCTACCAGATCACCATCGGCGGCCGCGCCGACGAGAACGCAGCGCTCGGCACCCTGATCGGCCCCGGCGTGAAGTTCGACGAGGTCGCCGACGTCGTCGAGGACATCGTGGAAGCTTATCTGGCGCTGCGCGAACGGCCCGAAGAGCTGTTCATGGACACGGTGAGACGCCTCGGCGTCGAACCCTTCAAGGAGCGCGTCTATGCCACTCGTTAACGGCGGAAAGATCGTCGACGACGGCTTCGCCAAGCTCGCCGTCGATACCCCGCTGCCCGAGAGCGGCGACATTCTGGTGCCGGCCGAACGTTTTCTCGGTGAAGCGGAAGGCTTGCTCAAGCGCGCCGGCAAGGTCGGCGTGATCTGGCCGAACAATCGCGACGTCGCCGAACTCGTGCCCTATCTCAGCAAGGTCGCCACGGTCGCGCTGGTGTTTCCGACTTTCCGTGACGGACGCGCCTACAGCCAGGCCCGGTTGCTGCGCGAGCGCTACAATTACCGCGGCGAATTGCGCGCCACCGGCCAGGTGCTGCGCGATCAGTTCGTGTTCATGCTGCGCGCCGGCTTCGATGCCTTCGAGGTCAAGAAGCAGGCCGACGCGGAAGCGTTCATGCAGACCGCCAAGCGCTATTCGGTGTTCTACCAGCCGACCGGCGACGGCCGCATCACGGCCCTGCACCGGCGCATGCAGTTGCGCCATTCCGAAGGTGTCGGCACGTGAACGCGATCGCGCCTCAGGTTTCATCCATCTCTGCGCTGCCCCCGGCGGACGAGCTCGATCGGAGCTTGCGCGATGCCTCGCCCGCAGAGGTCATCGCTGCGGCGCTGAAGGCGGTCGGACGCAACAAGCTCGCCCTGGTATCGTCCTTCGGTACGGAATCGGCGACGCTGCTGAAAGTGATGGCGGACGTCGATCCGGCGATCCCGGTGATCTTTCTCGACACCGGCTGGTTGTTCGAGGAGACGCTCGCCTATCGCGACACCTTGATCGCGACGCTGGGCCTGAAGGACGTCCGTTCGGTCCAGCCCGCCGAGGAGACGCTGTTGCGCGAGGATCCCGACCGCGACCTCTGGTTCTCCGATCCCGACGCGTGCTGCCGCATCCGTAAAGTCGAGCCGCTGGCGCGTGCGCTGAAGCCGTTCGATGCCTGGCTCAACGGCCGCAAGCGTTTCCAGGGCAATGCCAGGGCCGACATTCCGGTCGTCGAGAACGATGGCGCCCGATTGAAGTTCAATCCCTTTGCCAATGTCTCGCGCGAGGAACTCGAGGCCATGTTCGTCCGCGCCAAATTGCCGCGTCACCCTCTCGTCGCCTCCGGTTTCCTGTCGGTCGGGTGTATGCCTTGCACCAGCAGAACGGCCGAGGGCGAGGATGTACGCGCCGGCCGCTGGCGCGGCCGGGCCAAGACAGAATGCGGCATTCACACGATGAAGACTTCGTAGCACGGTTACGCTGCCACGCCACGAACAAGAAAATCCGGTTCCGTTGACTTAAGAGCGTTTCGACCCGAGTTATGCCTGCACGCCTTCGCTGACATCGACGTCGCCGAAGTGAATGGAGATGGACATGATGCGCCGTATCGTTCCGCTCGCTGCAGGACTCCTCTGGGCAAGCTCGGCTCTCGCCGCTGACATCAATCTGCTGAACGTGTCATACGATCCGACGCGTGAGCTCTATGTCGAGTTCAACAAGGCGTTTGCGGCCACCTATCAGAAGGAAACCGGCAGGAGCGTCGAGATCAAGCAGTCGCATGGCGGCAGCGGTTCGCAGGCGCGCGCGGTGATCGACGGATTGCAGGCCGATGTGGTGACGCTCGCGCTCGCCTATGACATCGACGCGATCGCTGCCAAAGGCCTCACCACAGCCGATTGGCAGAAACGGCTGCCGCAAAATTCATCACCCTACACCTCGACCATCGTCTTCCTGGTGCGCAAGGGCAATCCCAAGGGCATCAAGGACTGGGACGATTTGATCAAACCGGGCGTCGCCGTGATCACGCCGAACCCGAAAACATCAGGGGGCGCGCGCTGGAATTACCTCGCAGCGTGGGGCTTTGCGCAGAAAAAGTTCGGCTCGGCCGACAAGGCCAAGGACTTCATCGGAAAGCTCTATCAGCAGGTGCCGGTGCTCGATACCGGCGCACGCGGCGCCACCGTCACGTTCGTCGAGCGTGGCGTCGGCGACGTGCTGCTCGCCTGGGAGAACGAGGCGTTTCTCGCGCTGAAGGAGTTCGGCGCGAACAAGTTCGAGATCGTGGCGCCGCCGCAATCGATCCTCGCCGAGCCGCCGGTCACCATCGTCGACAAAGTTGCCGATAAAAAAGGCACGCGCAACGCCGCCGACGCCTATCTCCAGTATTGGTATACCAAAGAGGGGCAGGAGATCGCCGCGCGCAATTTCTACCGTCCGCGCGATGCCGAGGTCGCCAAGAAGTACGAAAGTGCCTTCGCCAAGGTCGAGCTGTTCACGATCGACGACGTCTTTGGCGGCTGGACCAAGGCGCAGCGGGAACATTTTGCCGACGGCGGCATCTTTGATCAGATCTACAAGAACTGATCGAGCGCCGTCTTAGGAGGCTTTTAGCAGGGGGCCTGGTGAGCGCACTCGCAGCAAGACGCCGGACATTGCCGGGCTTCGGTCTCACCATGGGGCTGACGCTTTCCTGGCTGTCCGTCATCATCCTGATTCCGCTCGCCGGTCTGTTCCTGAGGTCGCTCGAGCTGAGCCCGGAACAGTTCTGGAATATCCTTTCCAGTCGCCGCACGCTGAACGCGCTCCGCGTCTCCTTCGGCCTCGCCTTTGCGGCCGCCTGCGTCAATCTCGTGATGGGCAGCATCATCGTCTGGGCGCTGGTGCGCTACCGCTTTCCCGGCCGGCGGCTGTTCGATGCCATTGTCGACGTGCCCTTCGCGCTGCCGACTGCGGTCGCCGGCGTCGCGTTGACCGCGCTGTTCGCCGAGAAGGGCTGGCTCGGTGGCCCGCTCGCGGCGCTCGGCATCAAGGTCGCATTCACGCCGGTCGGCATCTTCGTCGCCATGATCTTCATCGGCATTCCCTTCGTGGTGCGCACGGTGCAGCCGGTGCTCCAGGATCTCGACCCCGAGATCGAGGAGGCCGCGGGCAGTCTGGGCGCCAGCCGCTGGCAAACCATCATCCGCGTGATCCTGCCGTCACTCGCACCGGCGCTGCTCACGGGCCTTGCGCTCGCCTTCGCGCGTGCGGTGGGCGAATACGGCTCGGTGATCTTCATCGCCGGCAATCTGCCTAACATCTCCGAGATCGCGCCGCTCTTGATCGTGATCCGGCTCTCCGAATTCCGCTACGCGGATGCGACTGCGATCGCGGTGGTCATGCTCGTCGTCTCCTTCGTCATCATCTTCGCTGTGAACCGGCTCCAGCGCTGGGCACAGAGCCGGATTCCGGAGCGCTAAGGGCCGACCATGACGATGCAGATTGCAGATTCGGTCTCTCTCCCGGCCCCCGACGCCAAGGCACGTGCCCATGCGGCTGCCGCGCGCGACAGCCTTCGCACCGAGCCAAAGGCGGTGCGCATCACCATCATCGCGCTGGCGATGACCTTCCTCACCGTCTTCGTCGTGCTGCCGTTGGTCGTGGTGTTCGCACAGGCGCTCTCGAAGGGGGTCATCGCCTATCTCACTGCGCTCGCCGAACCGGAAGCGCTGGCCGCGATCAGGCTGACGCTGCTGGTCGCCGCGATTTCAGTGGGCCTCAATCTCGTGTTCGGCCTCGTCGCCGCCTGGGCCATCGCCAAGTTCGATTTCAAGGGCAAGACCTTTCTGATTACGCTGATCGACCTGCCGTTCTCCGTCAGCCCGGTGATCTCGGGCCTCGTCTTCGTGCTGCTGTTCGGCGCGCAGGGCTATTTCGGCAGCTGGCTGCGTGAGCACGACATCCAGATCCTGTTCGCGGTGCCCGGCATTGCGCTCGCCACCACCTTCGTGACCTTCCCATTCGTGGCGCGCGCACTGATCCCCCTGATGCAGGAGCAGGGCACGCAGGAGGAGGAGGCCGCGATCTCGCTCGGCGCCTCGGGTCTGCAAACCTTCTTCCGGGTCACGCTGCCCAACATCAAATGGGGCGTGCTCTACGGCGTCCTGCTCTGCAACGCCCGCGCGATGGGCGAGTTCGGCGCTGTCTCGGTCGTCTCCGGACATATCCGCGGCGAGACCAACACCATGCCGCTCTTGGTCGAGATCCTCTACAACGAGTACCAGTTCGTCGCCGCGTTTGCGATCGCCTCGCTGCTGGCGATGCTGGCGCTGATCACGCTGATCGCAAAAACTGTTCTCGAACGTCACCTGAACGAAGGACACGAGCCCCGTGACCATTGAAGTCAAGAATCTCGTCAAGAAGTTCGGCAGCTTTAAAGCCCTCGACGGCGTGGATCTTAAGGTCGACAACGGCGAGCTGCTGGCGCTGCTCGGCCCCTCCGGCTCCGGCAAAACCACGCTGCTGCGGATCATCGCCGGCCTCGACTGGCCCGACGCTGGCGACGTCTCCTTCAACGGCGAGGACGCGCTGGCGCAGGGCGCGCGCGAACGGCATGTCGGCTTCGTGTTCCAGCACTATGCGCTGTTCCGCCACATGACGGTGTTCGAGAACGTCGCCTTCGGCCTGCGCGTGCAGCCGCGCGCGGTTCGCAAGGACGAGGCCACGATCCGTACGCGGGTGAAGGAGCTGCTCGATCTCGTGCAGCTCGACTGGCTTGCCGACCGCTATCCGAGCCAACTCTCCGGCGGTCAGCGCCAGCGCGTCGCGCTCGCCCGCGCGCTCGCAATCGAGCCGCGCATCCTGTTGCTCGACGAACCCTTCGGCGCGCTCGATGCCAAGGTGCGCAAAGAGCTGCGCCGATGGCTGCGCTCACTGCATCATGAGATCAACGTCACCTCGATCTTCGTCACCCATGACCAGGAAGAGGCGCTGGAAGTCGCCAACCGCGTCGTTGTGATGGACAAGGGCAGAATCGAGCAGATCGGCTCGCCCGACGACGTCTACGAAAGTCCGGCGACCGCCTTCGTCCACGGCTTCATCGGCGAATCCATCGAGCTGCCGATCCAGGTCGAGGGCGGCGTGATCAGGCTCGGCGACCGGCCGCTGCGGCTTGCCGCGGACGGGCTTGCGCCTGGCGCGTCAAAACTGTTCGTGCGGCGACACGACATGCTGGTGGGCCCGCCCGGCAGCGGCGCCTTCGAGGGCGCGATTCGGCATGTCCGCAATTTCGGTCCCGTGCAGCGCGCCGAGGTCGCGCTATCAGGTGGCGAGACCATCGAGATCGACGCCCCCCGCGACAAGGAACTGCGCGCCGGCGACACGATTGGGCTGGAGCCGCGCCGCTACCGCATATTTGCGGGCGCTTGAGCCGCCTCGTCGGGTCAAATTTTCCTCAAAATTCACCTTTCAGCCACGGTTGATATGCAACAACGGCCCCTCATTTGGGGGCCTGATTGATGCGCGCTGCGGCCGCAATATCCATCACTTTGCTTCTAGCCGGCTGCGCCGGCAACGAAGCGCCGGTCCAGCAGCCGTCCATGTATACCGACATGGCGGTCCCGGGCGCCAAGCTCGATGCGCAGGCTGCCGCCGTGATGATCTCGCAATATCGCCAGAACAACGGGCTCAGCACCGTCGTGATCGATCCCGATCTGATGCGGCTCGCCGAATCCCAGTCCCAGGCTATGGCGGCCGCCAACAAGATGGACCATGACGTTCGCGCGCCACTCGCCAAGCGGCTCGCCGCCGGCGGCTATCCCGCGACCGTGGCGGTCGAGAACGTCTCGGCCGGCTATCATACGCTCGCCGAAGCGTTTTCCGGCTGGCGCGACTCGCCACCCCACCGCGCCAACATGCTCAAAAGCGGTGTCACAAAACTTGGCATCGCAGCGGGCTATGCTCCCGGCACCAAATACAAGGTGTTCTGGACCATGATCTTGGCTTCGGCGGACCCTCGATAAGCCAGACTTGATCCCGGATGCATTGACGCCGCGGCGCAGTGTCGCCACGGTGGCTTGCCTTTTGCTATTGTTCCCTCATGACAGATCATCGTCCTGATACCGCCAGCATCCCCGCGAATGCGCAACGCGTCCTGGTCCTCCAGGGCGGTGGCGCGCTCGGCTCGTATCAGGCCGGCGCCTGCCAGGCGCTATGCGGCTACGGCTTCGAGCCGGAATGGGTCGCCGGCATCTCGATCGGTGCTATCAACGCAGCCATCATCGCCGGCAATGAGGGCCATACCCGCGTCAAGCGGTTGAAGGAATTCTGGGAGATGGTGTCGGCGCCGGTGCCGTGGAAGCCGATCGGCAAGAGCGATCGCAGCCGCGAGCTGTTCAATTCGACGAGCGCAGCGCTGATCGCGACCTTCGGCGTGCCCGGCTTCTTCGTACCCCGCGTTCCGCCGGCGCCGCTCTGGCCACCGGGGCACCCCGAGGCGGAAAGCTATTACGACACCGCGCCGCTCAAGAAAACGCTGGAGCGTCTGGTCGATTTCGACCGCATCAACGATCTGAAGACGCGCTTGTCCGTCGGCGCGGTCGGCGTCACCTCCGGCAACTTCAAATATTTCGACAATTACGCGTTCAAGAAGCTCGGCAAGACCATCGGGCCCGAGCACATCATGGCCTCCGGCGCGCTGCCGCCGGGCTTTCCGTCCGTCGTGATCGAGGGCGAGCATTACTGGGACGGCGGCATCGCCTCCAACACGCCGCTCGACTACGTGCTCGATGCCGAGGTCGACCGCGACATGCTGATCTTCCAGGTCGACCTGTTTTCCGCGCGCGGCGATCTGCCGACCTCGCTGCTCGAAGCCGCCGAGCGCGAGAAAGACATCCGCTATTCCAGCCGCACGCGGATGAACACCGACAAGAACAAGCAGCTGCACAACGCCCGCAGGGCCGTGCGAGATCTCATCAGCAAGTTGCCGGATTACCTGAAGAACGATCCGTCCGTCGAATTCCTCGCGAAAGCCTCGCGCGAAAGCACCGTCACGGTGGTGCATCTGATCTATCGCAGCAAGAACTACGAATCCTCGTCCAAGGATTACGACTTCTCGCATGTCGCCATGGTCGAGCATTGGGAAGCCGGGGTGCGCGACGTGCATCTGTCGATGCGCCACAAGGATTGGCTCGATAAGCCGCAGTCCGGCGAGACCATGGTGACCTACGATCTCACGGGGGACGTCACCGCACCCCCGGCAAAAAGGAGCGAATAGAATGGGTAGTCTGTCAGGCAAGAACGCGGTCGTGACCGGGTCGACCAGCGGCATCGGGCTCGCTTACGCACGCGCCTTCGCCGCCGCCGGCGCCAACGTGGTCATCAACGGCTTCGGCTCGCCCGAGGACATCGAGAAGGAGCGCACCAAGATCGAATCCGAGTTCAAGGTCAAGGTGATCTACTCGCCCGCCGACATGACCAAGCCCGCCGAGATCGCCGGGATGATCGCGCTGGGCGAGAAGACGTTTGGCTCGGTCGACATTCTCGTCAACAATGCCGGCATCCAGTTCGTCTCGCCGATCGAGGAGTTTCCGCTCGAGAAGTGGGACCAGATCATCGCCATCAACCTGTCGTCGGCCTTCCATGCCATCCGTGCCGCCGTGCCCGGCATGAAGAAGAAGGGCTGGGGCCGCATCATCAACACGGCGTCTGCACACTCACTCGTCGCCTCGCCCTTCAAATCGGCTTACGTGTCGGCCAAGCACGGCATCGCCGGTCTCACCAAAACCGTGGCGCTGGAGGTCGCGACCCACAAGATCACCTGCAACTGCATCAGCCCGGGCTATGTCTGGACGCCGCTGGTGGAGAAGCAGATCCCCGACACGATGAAGGCGCGCAATCTGACGCGCGAGCAGGTTATCAACGACGTGCTGCTCGACGCGCAGCCGACCAAGGAGTTCGTCACCTCCGAGCAGGTTGCCGCGCTCGCCCTGTTCCTGTGCAGCGACGATGCCGCGCAGATCACCGGCAGCAATCTGTCGATCGACGGCGGCTGGACGGCGGAGTAGTTCGCGCGGTTCAGCTAGCTCGCTGTCATGCCCCGGCTTGCCGCCTTCGCTAAAGCTCCGGCGGGCCGAGTACCCTTGTGGCCCCGGCGTAGCCTTGGCGGAGACGGGACCGGGGCATCAAGTACGCCGCGGCTTATCGATTCAATCACAGCTTTCTCGGAATACTGGATCGCCCGGTCAAGCCGGGCGATAACACTGAGAGTGGGGCGCGGTCTCTGGCTAATGCGTCCACGCTAGCGCCGTCACGATCGCCGACGACAAATTCAATTCCGCGAACATGATCTTGCCGGCGACCACGAACAGCACGCTCGCCAGCGTCAGGCGCAGCACCGTCTCGGGCACGCGCGTTGCGCTAAAACTGCCGACGATGATGCCGGGCAGCGAGCCCAGCAGCAGCACGCCCATCAGCGCCCAGTCGACGTCACCGAGCGCCCAGTGTCCGATGCCGGCAACCAGCGTCAGCGGCACCGCATGGGCGATGTCGGAGCCGACGATGCTCGCCATCGGCAGGCGCGGATAGAGCAGCAGGAGCACAGTGACGCCGACTGCGCCGGCGCCGACCGACGAGATCGAGACCAGCACGCCGAGCACGATTCCGGTGATCACGGTCGCGATCGCGGTGGTGCGCTCGTCGACCTGCTCGAGGCGTTTGCGGTAGCGATCCATGATCGCCTTGCGGAAGATCAGCGACGTCGCAGTCAGGATCAGCGCGAAGCACAGCACGAGATTGACGAGGCTACGCTCGGAATCGCTTCTGAGGTCGAGCTTCCACAGCACCAGCAGCGTCACCGCGCTCGCTGGAATGCTGCCGCAGGCGAGTCGCAGCACCGCCGGCCAGTGCACGCTACGCGACCAGCCATGCACCACGCTGCCGCCGGTCTTGGTGGCGGCGGCATAGAGCAGGTCGGTCCCGACCGCCGTGGAGGGATGAATGCCGAACAACAGGATCAGCAGCGGCGTCATCAACGAACCGCCGCCAACGCCGGTCATGCCGACGAGCAAGCCGACGCCGAATCCAGAGGCGACGTAGAGTGGATCAAACATGTCAGGGGAATCTTAGGTGGATCTCGTCGGTTGAGCAACACGACGTAGAATGAAATTTCTCCCGCATGCAACTGCCTGGGTCCAATAAGAAAAATCATGCTGCGGACGGCAAATCGGTAGGAATTTCGCTTCGTTCCCATGCATGCTGCGAACGCGCCGTTCCCCAGGAGCAGGGTCGCGGGTCGCTATTTGCCAAACGCCAGCACGTGCAGGCCGAGGCGCTGCCGCACGATCCAGAACAGGAGCACCGTCTCGAAGGTGAGCGAGATCGAGGTCGCGGCCGCGGCGCCGTGGCCGCCGTAGCGCGGTACCAGCGCGATGCAGAGCACGACGTTCATCACGAAAGCCAGCGCATAAGCGAGCGCGCAGATCTTCTGCTGGCCCAGCATGTTGAGCAGCCGCTCCACCGGCCCGATTGCGGAGCGCACCACCAGCCCGATCGCGGCGACGAACATGATATCGTAGCCAACGGTGAATTGCGGCCCGAACAGCCAGAGCAGCGGCTTGCCGAACGCAAGCAGCACGATGGTCGCCGCCAGCGACGGCCAGAACGTCCAGCTGATGGCGTGCGTCACATAGGCAGACAGCCGCGCCTTGTCGCCGCTTGCGTTGTATTCGGCGAAGCGATGCGCCGTCGTCGCCGACATCGCGTAGTGGATGAAGGAAACCAGCGCCAGGGTCTTCACCACGGCGAAATAGACGCCGACCTCGTCAGAGGAGCGGAACTGCTGGAGCACCAGCACGTCGGTGTAGGACAGCAGCAGGTAGAAGCTCTCGACCAGCAGGATCGGCAGCGAGACGGCCAGCCAGCCGCCGATGTCGTAGGCCTTGGGGCCCGGCTCGATGTGATCGGCGAGCTTGCGGTTCAGCACCAGCATCTGCCCGGCCATCGCGATCCACACCGCACCTAGGCTCGCGACCATCGCAGCGACTGCGCCGAGATGATAGCCGAGCAGGAAGGCGCACGCCGTGATGCCGATGATCAGCGCCTGTCGGATGATGAATTGCGGCATCAGGCCGAGCTGCATCCAGTCGTGCGAGCGCGCGATGCCGTCCTGGGTGTTGGCGACGACGAAGGCGGGCAGCGTCATGCAGCCGATATAGAGCGGCAGCACCTCGGCCGGATCGATCCAGGGTGACAGCAGCCTGACGATGCCGGCAAGACCGAGCGACACCAGCGCCGAGACGATAAAGGTGAGCCAGCGGCTGCCGGAGAGAAAGCCGCGCAGCAACGCGTGCGCGCCGCTGGCGCGGTACTCCGGAATGATCTTTTGCGCGGAAGCGGAGATGCCGAAATCCATCATGCTGCCGAGCAGCAGCACCCAGGTCCAGACATAGACATAGATGCCGTAGTCGGACGTGCCCATCCAGCGCGCGAGCAGAATCTGCGAGACATAGGCGAGGCCTGCACTGATGAGGCGGATGACGAAGATGATGGCGGCCAGCCGCCGCGTCAGCGAGGCCTCGCTCGAGCCGCCCGTCAGCGTGCCGCGCAGCCGCGCGATCAACCCGGCTGGTCCGGTCGTTGCGGGTTGTGCATCCATCACGGCCAATTCGAGTTCCCCGTCCGCATACTGCGGCAGGCCCGGGAATTAGCAACCACTCGTTAAGATTCGGTTGGGTGGGCGTGCTGTAGAAACCGCAACGTCGTCCCGGCGAAGGCCAGGACCCGTTGCCCCAGGGAGAAGTTGGACGAAGGCTCGGGGCGACGAGTTCGCGCCACCACTACTCCCTGGGGTAGTGGGTCCGCGCTCCGATTCGCTGCGCTTGTCCCGGACCACGGCTCGGGTTGGGACGACGCTACTCCAAGTTCGTATTGAACTCGTACGACTTGTCCGGTCCCACCAGCGTGAACTTCAGCGCCGCACCGTCGGGCTTGGCGCCCGGCGGCAGCCCCTCGAGCTCGAAGGAAAATCGCTTCACGTCCGGCGGGCTGTGATGGACCGGGGCCGGAATCGGCAGCGCCCAATCGGGTGTCGGCCCTTCCACGAACAGATTGATGTTGCGCGCGTCCGCCGGCGCGACCACGTCGACGACCACCTTGTTGCCCTCGCGCTTGACGTCGCGGATGGTAAGCGGATTGGGATCGCCGATATTGGCCGGCTTGGGCACGGTGTCCAGCGCCGCGCGCAGATTGGCGTCCTCGGTCGAGGCGACGCTGTTGAAGCCGAGTTCGGCGCGGGCTTCGACGGGAATGCAGAGCTTCTCGCACACCGCATAGTTGATCTCGGCGCGCAAGGTCACCGGCTTGTCGGCGGCCTTGGCGACGATGCGCAGGGGCAGCACGATCTGGTCGCGGTAGCCGATCGAATGGCCGCCCGCGCCGTCGTCGAACTTCAGCGGCGCCGGCCACATCACGGTCACCGCTTCGACATTGTCCGACTTGGAGAAGTCGAACCGCGGCGGAACGCCGGAGTCGCCGGGCACGCGCCAGTAGGTCTTCCATCCCGGTTGGAGCTGGAACGCGATACCGCCAAGCAGGACAGCGCCGCTGCGCGAGCCCGCAACCAGCCGCACTGCGGAATGTCCGTCGCGCTGCCACGGCGAAGCGTCGTCGGCACGGGCTGCGGATGCCAGCGACGCTGCGATCAGGGTTGTCGCGACGCCAATCGCCGCACGCAGGGGAACTATGCTGGTCATGGCACGTCTTTACAGGGGCGCCCTAGGGCAAACCATTGAATTGCTTGTGATGGATGCATCTGAACCAGGTCTCTGCAAGCCTTGATTTGACAGCGGCCGGGCCCGACATCAGGATAGGAATTGAAACCGGAGTGCTTCACCATGGCTCCTACAGGCAAGAGGACGGGCGACAGCACCCGCAGCGCAGGCCCCGCGCTCCCCAATTCGGCCGGTTATCTCGACGGCCGGCTCCTGATTGCAATGCCCGTGATGGGCGATCCCCGTTTCGAGCGCTCCGTGATCTATCTCTGCGCCCATTCCGCCGAAGGCGCGATGGGAATCATTGTCAATCATCCCGCGGGCTCCATCGATTTCCCCGAGCTCCTGATGCAGCTCGGCATCATCAAGAAGGGCGAGCACATCAAGCTGCCGGAAAATGCCGAAAGCATGAAGGTGCTGCGCGGCGGTCCTGTCGACACCGGCCGTGGTTTCGTGCTGCATTCCAGCGACTTCTACATCGAGAATGCGACGCTGCGGATCGACGATGGCGTCTGCCTCACCGCGACCGTCGACATCCTGCGCGCGATCGCCAACGGCTCCGGCCCCAAGCACGCCATCCTCGCGCTCGGCTATGCCGGCTGGGCGCCGGGCCAGCTCGAAACCGAGATCCAGAGCAACGGCTGGCTGCATTGCGACGCGGACGCGGATCTGATCTTCGGCGACGACGTCGACGACAAATACAACCGCGCTTTGCAGAAAATCGGCATTGATCCCGGCATGCTCTCCAACGAGGCCGGGCACGCGTAGTTGTTAGCCGTCGTCCGGTGTCGTACGTCACCCTCGCTGTCATGCCCCGGCTTGATCGGGGCATGCAGTACGCCGCAGCCTATCGGCGCGATCACAACCGTCTCGGAGTACTGGATCGCCCGGATCAAGCCGGGCGATGACCACGCATCGTGAATGACGCGCTACTCCGCCGCCTGCTGCTGTACCGTTGGCTCGGTGCCCGCCACCGTTGCGCGGCGCATGTCGCGCGGTTGCGACTGGTCGTAGCGGCGGACGCGGTGCATGGTCTGGCGGTTGTCCCACATCACGAGGTCATGCAGCTTCCATTTGTGGACGTAGACGAACTCTGCTTGCGTCGCGTGCTCGGTGAGATCGCGCAGCAATAGACGGCCCTCCGGCACGCTCATGCCGACGACCTTGCCGGCATGCGATGAGAGGTACAGCGATTTGCGGCGATGCACCGGGTGCGTGCGCACCAGACGTTGCAGCACCGGCTTGAACATCTCCTTTTCCTCGTCGGTGTATTCGGTGAAGCCGAGCGAGCCGCGCGAATACATCAGCGAGTGCTCGCAGACGAGGTCCTCGATCTCAACCTTGGTCTCGTCGTCGAGCGCGTCATAGGCCGCGCGCATATCGGCGAATTCGGTGTTGCCACCCTTCGGGTTCACCACGCGCGCGGACAGCAGCGAGAATTTTGCCGGGATGGGACGGAACGAGCTGTCGGAATGCCAGAGGCAGTTGCCGAGATTGAACAGATGCGCGCGGCTGTCTTTCGCCAGCGGCTTGCCGTCCTTGCCGAGATTGCTGACATCGTTCAGGCCGGATTGCAGCCGATAGTCCTTCTCCTTGGTGACGGTGCCGCCGCGCGCATCCTCGCGCTGGCCGAAATTCAGCGCGAACGCCATCTGCTGCTCGTCGGTGATGTCCTGATCGTGGAAGACCAGCACCGCATATTTGTCCATCGCGGCCTCGACTTCGCGCGCCTCATCCGCCGTGAGTGGCTTGCGCAAATCGAGGCCCGAAACCTCGCCGACAAAATGCTTCTGAAGCTGCCGGATGGCGATCGTCATGGCGATTTCTCCCGCATCTGTGAGCAGTTTTCCCGCTCCGTTTGCGAAAAAAATGCCTCCCGCGCCCGGCGATGTCAACGCGCCGCGCGCATGGCTCTTACGCGTTCCGGGCCATCAGGCCGCCGTCGACCGGGATCACCGCACCGGTGATGAAGGAGGCGGCCGGCAGGCACAGGCTGAGCGTCACATGCGCGACCTCTTCGGGCTCGCCGTAACGGCCGAGTGCAGTGCGGCGCTTGGCGTAGATGGTCTTGTGCTCCTCCGAGATGCGATCGGTGATGGCCGTGCGGATCGGGCCGGGACAGATGCAGTTGACGGTGATGCCCTCGCGGCCGAGCTCCACCGCCAGCGAACGGGTGAGGCTCGCAACGCCGCCCTTCGCCGCCGAATAGGGGCTGTGCAGGGCAGTGGCGCCGAGCGCCTCGGTCGAGGCGATGTTGAGGATGCGCGGGCACTTCGACTTGCGCAAATGCGGCAGCGCGGCGCGGATCACGCGCGGATGCGCCGTCAGCATCACGGCGAGGCCTTTGGCCCATGCGTCCTCATAGGCCTCGTCATCGATCGCGACCCGCACTGAGATGCCCGCATTGTTGACGACGATGTCGAGCCCGCCGAAATGCGCCGCGACATCGCCGACCACGCGCTTGATCTCGTCGCCATCGGCAACATCGAGCTTCCACGCCCTCGCTGCTCCGCCGCTTGCCGCGATTTCCTTGGCAACCGCATGCGCGCCTTGCTCGTCATAATCGGTCAGGGCAACGTTCGCACCTTCGGTGGCGAACACGCGCGCGGTGGCGCGTCCCATGCCGCTGGCCGCGCCGGTGACGAGGACGGTCAGGCCCTTTACTGACCGGCTGAGCTGTTTGAATTCGGACATGCTGCTTCCTCGCGCCCTGCTTGTTCTTGTTATGATTGACAAGGCTGGCATCGATCCGCAGACAGGTCAAACAAGCAAAAACAAGCGGGAGGCCGCGATGGCAAACGAGCTCGATTTCTCAGGCAGGCAGGTGCTGGTGGTCGGCGGTTCCAGCGGTATCGGCAACGGCATTGCGCAAGCTTTTCGCGCCAGGGGTGCGCATGTCGCCGTCTGCGGCACGCGCGCTCGGCCCGAGGATTATTCGATTGAGGAAGGCTCTGATCTCACCGGCCTCGCCTTCGCTCAGCTCGACGTCAGCAATGCCGGGGCGATCGAGGCGTTCAAGCCACCCTTCGAGCGGCTCGACATCCTGGTGCTCGCGCAAGGCGCGGTGCTCTATCGCCGCGGCGAATTCGAGATGGCCGGCTTCCGCAAGGTCGTGGAGGTCAATCTGATGAGCCTGATGGCCTGCGCGACGCGGTTTCATTCCATGCTGCGGGATGCGAAGGGCGTGCTGATCATGGTGTCCTCGACCGCGGCCTATCATTCCACCATGGGCAATCCCGCCTACAACGCCTCGAAGACCGGCGCTGTCGGATTGACACGTACGCTGGGCGAGGCCTGGGCCGAGGACGGCATCCGCGTCAACGGCATCGCGCCCGGTCTGGTCGACACCAAGATGACGAAGGTGACCACCGACAATCCCAAGCGGCTCGAAGGCGCGCTCGCGCGCATCCCGCTCCGGCGATTGGGCACGCCGGCCGACATGGCGGGCGCGGCGCTGTTCCTGGCCTCGCCGCTGTCGTCCTACATCGTGGGGCAGACGCTGGTCGTCGATGGCGGCCTCATTCTGTAGGCCATGGCAAGGAACCGCGCTGCTTCTGATCGGTTACTTCGGCTGATCACCGAGGAGGATTATCATGGACGCGGATCGGATCATTGGATCAGCCAAGGAAATGGCAGGCGGCGTGGAAGGCACCGTGGGCGAGATGGCGGGCGACGCCAAAACGCAGGCCTCAGGCAAGGCACGGGAAGCCGCAGGCACGGTGCAGAACCTGTACGGCCAGGCGAAGGACGCGGCGCGCGAAGCTGCGGACACGGCCTCCAGCTACGCCAAGGATGCCTATGAGGCCAGCGGCGATACGTTCCGCGACGGCACGCAAGCCATCGCCCGCAAGGTGCAGGACAACCCGCTCGGCGCGCTGCTGACTGCGGCCGGCATCGGCTTCGCACTCGCGCTTCTGATGTCGCGCCCCGCCCGCCGTCCGCCGCCGCGCTGGCGCTATTAGGGCTAACAGCTAGACCCGTCATCCGGGGCGCGCGCTCCGCGCGCCCGGAATGACGACTCAAATCAGAGATACGATTTACCGGATCGCTTCCGCCGCGCGCCCGACATTGCCCGGCGGCCGCGGGATCGCCGGATTCGGATTGCGGGAGCCTGGGGCTGGCGCCAGTTGACGCGGTGGCTGCGGAGAGCCAAAGCCGAAGAAATCCCGGAATGACGGCGCTGCCTGTGCCGGCTGCTGCGGCGGAAGCTGCTGCGGCTTCTTCGGCGCGAGCTTTGGCGGCGCGATTGCGGCGGCCGCCCCCGGTGAACCCTGAGCAGCGCTGCCGTCAGGCGTCGTCGTCGCCATCGGCGTATCGCCCTTGGCCTGCTCGCGTCCGACTTCGCGGCGCGGCCAGGCATAGTCGTCGGCGCGCCCGGCGGGGGCGCTCAGCGGCTCGCCTTTCACCATCGTCTTCGCAGCGAGCGCATCGACCGCGGCCGGACGCGAGCCTGGCCCGCCCAGCAATTGATCGGTCGAGATCGAGGCCGCGACCAGCGGCACGATCGGTCCGGCCAGCGGCCGCGGCGCGGGCTTGCCGGGCTCGGCGCTGGTGTCGGGCGTCGCCGGCTCGCTCGGCAGTGCGATCGGACCGGAGCGGCCCGCAAGCAGGCGCGTGATCTCGCGCTCGACATAGTGCGCGAGCTTGCGCGCGCCGGGTTTTGTGAAATAGACGCCGTCAGAGCTGCGGAGCTGACGAATTTGGCCTTCGAAGTCCGGACCCTTCTGAAGGAAGCGACCGGCCTCGTCGACAAAACCGTCCCAGACGTCGACATAGGTGATGCCGGCCTTGGCTGCGCCTTCACGGTAGAGCGAATCCAGGAACAGCATGTCCGCCGTACCCTTCTGCCCGCGGATGGCGGGAAGACCGACCCAGAGCACCGGCACGCCCTTGGCCTTGAGCACGTTGGCCAGTTCCTCGATTTTCTTGCCGTAGAGCTCGATCCAGCGCTCGTCGCGGAATTCGTAGAGACCATTCGGGTTGCGCGCCGTCTTCTCCGGCGCAGCGGCTGCCGGCGTATCGGCGTTGTCGGCGTCATCCTGCGGCAGGTCAGTATCCGCGGCGGGTTTGTCCTCAGGCTTGGCAGCGGTGTCGGGCTTGGCATCGCCGGGCTTGCCCGGTGGCTTGCCGCGCGCGCCCTTGTCGTTCTTCTTGTCCTTGTCAGAGGCCTTGTCCGACTTGTCGGCCACAGGCTCGCGGATCGCGATGCGGTCGTTGAGGCCGAGCATGACCACGATGATTTCGGGCTTCTCGGTCTCGAGGATGCCCTTCGCCGCAGCCGCCCAATCCGCGGGCTCGCCCTTCGGCTGGTACTTGATGAGGCCCGAGGTGGTCTTGTGCTTGCGGATCACGCCCATGTCGGGCTGCTCGGCGTAGGCGTCCTCGAGGCCATAGGCGAGCCAGTCGGCCATGGCGTCGCCGATCACCAGCACGTTCTTGTCGGGGATAGTGTCGCGCTTGGCCGGCGCCGGCGCGCGCGAAAAATCCTGGCGCGGCGCCTGCGGCTGTTGTTGCTGGAATGGTGCGAAGAAGTCGCCGCCGAACCAGCCGCCGCCACCTCCACCACGTGGTGGCGGTGGCGCCGCGCGCTGTGGCGGGCCGCCGAAGCCGGGGAAGTTGAAGAATTGCGCCGAGGCCGGGGCCGCGACGGACACCAGGATCGCAAGCGCCGTCCCCAGCGCGATCAATGGGCCGGTCTCGGTCAGCGCCTTGAACAGGGACTTCTTCGACATGCGATCTCGGGCACGCGCAATGGGATTGGAAGTGGCTCGAATATAATAACGGAATCAGGCGCCAAACGGGCAGATTCTGTTGCAGAATCTCCTGCCATACACCGGGGAACAGCCGCCCCGGTCAAGGCTGCCTGCCAAAATCCCTGTTCAGGGTTACTTTGGGCGCGATTTTACCGCCCGCGCAGCCGGTCCAGCACGTCGGAGGAGGCAAAACCGTCGGCCGGCACGCCGATTGAGGCCTGGAAATTGCGCAGGGCTTCCCGGGTCTGGCCGCCGAACTGGCCATCCGGGGTGCCCTTGTAGAAGCCGCGCTGGGCCAGCAGCTGCTGCAGCTCCAGCCGCTCGGTGCGCGACAGCTCCCGTTCCTGCCGCGGCCAGGGCTGCACGAAGGGGCCCCCGCCGCGCAAGCGGTCGGCGAAATGCCCGATCGCCAGCGCATAGGCCTCGGCCGGATTGTACTTCATGATGACGCGATAATTCTGCAGCATCAGGAAGCCTGGTCCTTGCGCGCCGGCCGGCGCGAGCAGATAGGCCTTCTCGGCCGGATGCGGGAAGGGCTGGTTGTTCGGGCGCTTCAGCCCGAGCTTCTCCCATTGGGCGATCGTCATCGCCTTGGCGCGGTCGGCCAGCATGTAGTTGAAGCCTTGCGGCACCACGACCTCGTAGCCCCAGGTCTGGCCGGCCTGCCAGCCGTCCTTCTTCAGATTGTTGGCGGTCGACGCGATCAGGTCGGTCGGATTGTCGACGACGTCGCGCCGCCCGTCGCCGTCGCCGTCGACGGCAAAGCGCTTGAATGCGGTCGGCATGAACTGGGTCGGGCCGAAGGCGCCGGCCCAGGAGCCGCGCAGCTGCTCAGGCCTGAGATCGCCGCGGTTGAGGATCTCCAGCGCGGAGAGGAATTCGTCCTTGAAATAGGTTTGGCGGCGGCCGATGCAGGCGAGCGTCGCGGTCGATTGCAGCACGCTGCGGTCGCCCATCTGCGTCGAGTAATTGGACTCGATGCCCCAGATCGAGGCGATGATGTAGCGGTCGACGCCGGTGGCCTTTTCGGTGGCGTCGAACTGCGCCTTGTATGTGGCGAGGATCTCGCGGCCCTTGGCGAGGCGGTTGTCGTTCACGAGAATGTCGAGATAGTCCCAGATCGATTTGGTGAACTCCGGCTGCGAGTCCATCAGATCCATGATGCGCAAATCGGGGCTGAGGCCTGCGGTGAAGCGCTGGAAATTCTCCTGCGTGATGCTGCGGCGTGCGGCATCCGGCCACATCGCGGCGACACAATTGTTGAAATTGCCCGCGGCCTCGCGGATCGCAGCGGCCGTCATCAGCGGATGGCCGGAGGCGCCGTCCTCGCCGCTCCAAGGTTGAGCTCCAGTTTGTGCGCTGCCGGGGCCGGGCAAGGCTTGCGACGGCGCCGCGTTCGGGGCGGAGAAGATGCCGCCGAACAGGTTCGATAGGCCGTTCTGCGCCTGGGCGTGCGCGCATGCAGGCAGCAGCAAAGCCGCCGCAATCATCGTCGCGCCGGTCACGGACCCAGTCCGTCCTGCCAGTCGTGCCACTGATTGCATCATGTCCCACCCATCGGCCTGAAATTCCGCCATCAGGAGGCCTGGTAGGCGTTGCCAATAGCTTAACAAAGGTGAAATTTTGGTGACGGCCTTTTTCTTAACTCTGTCGGGGCGAGGCCCCACATCCGCCTTTGTTGGCGGCTGCAAACAGGCTAGCAAGATGCCATTGCTGTGTTCACGTCCTCAGGTATTCGATCGATCCCATGAAAATTCGCAAAGCCGTATTCCCCGTCGCCGGCCTCGGCACCCGCGTCCTGCCCGCCACCAAAGCGATGCCGAAGGAAATGCTGACCATCGTCGACAAGCCGCTGATCCAGTACGTCTATGACGAGGCGAAGGAGGCCGGCATCGAGCACTTCATCTTCGTCACCGGCCGCAACAAGAACGTCATCGAAGATCATTTCGACCGGATGTTCGAGCTCGACGCGACGCTGGAGGCGCGCGGCAAGACGGCCGAGCAGGAGATCCTGGCGCAGAACCAGCCGGACGCTGGCGCCGTCAGCTTCACGCGCCAGCAGGCGCCGCTCGGCCTCGGTCACGCGGTCTGGTGCGCGCGCGACATCGTCGGCAACGAGCCGTTTGCAGTCGTGCTGCCGGACGAGCTCGTGCTCAACACGCCGGGTTGCCTGAAGCAGATGATCGATATGGCATCGTCGCTCGGCGAGAAATCCAATCTCGTCGCGGTCGAGGCGGTGCCCGATCACCTGACGCATCAATACGGCATCTGCGGGGTCGGAAAGCGCAACGGCAAGATGTTCGAGGTCGACGGCATGGTCGAGAAGCCGGCCAAGGGCACCGCGCCCTCCAACCTCTCGATCACCGGCCGCTACATCCTCCAGCCCGAGATCTTCAAGATCCTCGAAACCCAGGAGCGCGGTGCCGGCGGGGAGATCCAGCTCACCGACGCCATGATCGGTCTTGCCAAGGCCCAGAAATTCTATGGCGTCGAGTTCGAGGGCGAGCGTCACGATTGCGGCTCCAAGCCCGGCTTCCTCCGCGCCAACATCGCCTACGGCATGAAGCGCCCGGAGCTGCGCGATGGGCTGATCGCGGAGATGAAGAAGTATCTGGGGCAGTAGCTCCTTCGCGTCGTCCTGGACAAGCGCTCCAGGACCATTACCCCGAGACGGTGTTTGGCGCAGGCGCGTGGTGATCAGCTCGTGCCACGACTCTTTTTGGGTAAGGGGGCCTGGCTTTAGCCGGGGACGACACCGAAATTAGGCACGCTGCTCGTCGCCGACGGCAGCCGTCTCACGCCACCAGCGACAACTGCGGCAAGCTCGCGACCACCGACTGGTTGCGCCCACCGGCCTTGGCGGCATAGAGCGCCTTGTCGGCGGCGGCGACCAGGACCGGCCAGTCCATGCCGGCACTGGGAACGAGGCTGGCGATGCCGCAGGAGACCGTTGTGCTCGCCTGATCGTCGGACCAGCCCTGCACCTTGAGCCGGATCGTCTCGGCGATCTTGTAGGCATCCGCGGCCGAAATGTTCGGCAGCAGTACGGCGAATTCTTCGCCGCCGTAGCGCGCGGCGCAGTCGCCGGCGCGGCTCACCGAGTCGGAAATGCAGATGGCGATGCCGACCAGCACCTGGTCGCCGGCCTGGTGACCGAACGTGTCATTGTAAGCCTTGAAGTGATCGGCATCGATCATCAACAGTGCGACCGGCGCCTTCTGGCGCATCGCGCGGCGCCATTCGACGTCGATGACGGAATCGAACTTGCGGCGGTTTTTCAGGCCGGTGAGCGCGTCCGTCGTCGCCATCTCCTCGAGCTTGTGCTCGGCCTCGGCACGTCGGCCAATCTCGCGCGCGAGCACCAGCGTCGAGGCCAGCATGAACAGGATCAGCGCCAGGACCACGGCGCCGATGCGATAGGCTTCCCTCTGCCAGAGCTCGAACACGGCGGTCAGCGGCTTGCCCGCCACCACGAACAGCGGCCCGCTGTCGCCGCTTCGGGAATAGAGCCGCGGCGTCGCGTCTACCGGACCCTGGCCGGCATAGGACCCGCCGGCCTTGAGATTGTCGGCCTTCCAGCTCTGCTGCGTTCCGAGATTCTTGCCGATGACGTCGAGATCGAACGGCCGTCGCATCATGATGGTGCGGTCGCGCTTCAGCACGGTGATGCTGTCGTCGGGGTCGAGGTTCAGCCGCTCGAACAATTCGTGGAAATAGCTGAATCGGATCGAGCCGGCGACGACGCCCATGAAGCCGCCGTCGGTATCGCTGACGCGCCGGCTTAGCACGATGGAATAGGCGCCACGAAACAGCATGGGACGGCTGATGAAGAGCCCGATGTCCGGATTGTCGCGATGAACCCTGAAGTAATCTTCCTCGCTCCTGACCTCCGGCAGCGGGTCGAGGGTGGAGGCGTCGATGGTCAGCCGGCCCTCGGCATCGAACACCCGGATGGCGCCGAAATGCCTCGCGGTGGTCGCATGGTCGAACAGGATCAGATGACGGATCGGCTTCGAGACCGTCGCAAGCTCGGGCAGCAGCATGTTGGCGGCGACCGCCTTCAGCGACAGGTCATAAATCTCGATGTTGCGGCTGACGTCGGACTCGATGGTCGTCGCCAAATTCTCCAGGGTCTGGCGGGCGAGCGACTCCTCGCCGCGGCGCATGTCCAGCATCACATTGACGCAAATGGCGGAGAAGCCGATCACCGTCACCACGGACGAGATGATCAGCAGCTTCGCCGAAATCCGCCACGGCCGGCGGGCCGTGACTTCGCGCCATCGAGACAGCATCGCTTGCTCCCGATCCTAGTGGATGCGCCCGAAAGCTTGAGTAGTGTTTAAGGCAGGACGGCCTTGCCGCAATGAGTTAAGAATCGGTTTATGAGGCGCACGGTTTTGGGCAGCCTCATGCGAGCGGGACGAGAGGACGATTGTGAACGACTACGACGCGTTGCGCGACTATCTGATGCGGCAGAAGCAGGATGAGTTGGTGCTGAGCTTCGAGCAGATCGAGGAGATCATCGGCGCGGCTCTGCCGCGCGCGGCGCATCGTGCCTCCTGGTGGGACAGCCTGCGCAGCCCCGACATCCAGATGCCGCAACGCGAAGCCTGCCTCGCCGCCGGCTTCGTGGCGACGCGCATGCCTGACGGTGTGAGCGTCCGGTTCAGGAAGAAGAGCGAGCGGCGGCGTTAGTGCAGCGGCGCGCTGCCACCCTCCCCTGGAGGGGGAGGGTCGCTACGCATGTAGCGAAGCGGAATGCGTAGCGGGGTGGGGTGACAGTCTCTCCGCCGCGAACACTGCCCGAGTGGAGAGATCACCCCACCCCGCTCGCGCTACGCGCGATAGCCCTGCCCTCCAGGGGAGGGTAAGAGAGGTCGCGCCACCTTTTTTCGAAACGATGGAGGAAGAAGAGAACGCTCAGCTCGCCGCTTCCAGCCGCATTTCCGTCAGCAGCCGCATCGCGGCATCGGCATCCATCGGCTCCCCGAAGGCAAAGCCCTGCGCGTATTCGCAGCCCATCTGGTAGAGCTCGACCGCGTCGGAATCGGTCTCGGCGCCTTCGGCCACCACGTCCATGCCGAGGTCATGCGCGAGCGCGATGATCGATTTCAGGATCACCGGGCGCGTGCCGCGGTTGGTGGTGCGCACGAAGGACTGGTCGATCTTGATGGTGTCGAACGGGAAGCGCTGGAGATAGGCCAGCGAGGAATGGCCGGTGCCGAAATCGTCGAGCGACAGCCCGGTGCCGAGCTCGCGGATGCGCGTCAGCATCTGCGCCGCATGCTCCGGATTCTCCATCACCAGCGATTCCGTCAATTCCAGCTTCAGCGTGCCGCGCGCGACCGAGGAGCGCGACAGCACGGTACGGATGTCGTGGATCAGATCGTGGCGCAGCAGCTGCCGCGACGACACGTTGACGGAGGCGAAGATCGGCTCGCGCGAGCGCATCGCGCGCTGCCACACCGCGAGCTGCTTTGCGGTCTGGTCGAGCACGAACATGCCGAGGTCGACGATCAGCCCGGTCTCTTCCGCGATGGTGATGAATTCCGAAGGCGCCATGCGCCCGAGCTTCGGGTGGTCCCAGCGCGCCAACGCCTCGAAGCCGGCGATCGAACGATCCTCCAGCCGCACGATCGGCTGGTACAGGATCGTGATCTCCTGCCGCTCGATGGCGCGGCGCAATTCGCTCTCCAGCGTCAGCCGGTCGGTCTTCCGCGCACGCATTGCCGGCTTGTAGACGTCGATGCGGTCGCCGCCGATGCGCTTGGAGTGATACATCGCGAGCTCGGCGTCCTTGATGATCTCGTCCGTCAATTGGGTCTGCGGATCAGACAAAGCGAGGCCGATCGAGGCCGTGAGGAAGATCTCGCGATCGTTGAAGGCGATCGGGGCGCGGATGGTCTTGCGGATGGTCTCGGCGAAGGCGGTGATGCGGGCGGGGTCCTGCTCCGAGAGCAGGATCAGGCCGAACTGGTCGCCGGCCATCCGTGCCAGCGTGTCTTGCGGCTTCAGGATGCGGGTGAGGCGGCGGGCGAGCGTCAGCAGGATGGAATCGCCGACCGCGATGCCGACGGAATCGTTGACCTGCTTGAAGCGGTCGAGGTCGATCACCATCAGCGTCGGTCGCAGCGTCGGCATGGTCTTGGCGAAATGCGCCACCGCACCCAGCCGGTCCATGAACAGTTTTCGGTTGGGCAGGCCGGTGAGGTTGTCATGCACGGAATCGTGCAGCAGGCGCTCTTCGGCGTTGCGCAGCTCGGTGACGTCGGTGAGCGTGCCGACCACGCGCGAGACCTCGCCGTCGGAGCCGACCACCGGGCGCGCCTTCAGCGCGAACCACATGAAGTGGCCGTCCGGCGTACGCAGGCGGAAATCCTGCACCAGGCGGCCGCGGCGCTGGTCGAGCACGCTGTCCAGCGCGGCGCGGAAGCGATCCTGATCGAGCGGGTGCAGCACTTCGAGCCACGAGGCAGCGGGGCCTTCCAGCGTGCCGCGCTTGAGGCCGAGCAGGGCCTCGGTCTCGGGACTGGTGAAGACCTTGTCGGCGGAGACGTCCCAGTCCCAGATCAGATCGCCGGAGCCGGCCAGCGCCAGCGCCCTCCGTTCGATGTCGGAGACGACACCGGTCGAGGCGCCGCCGCCGGCGAAGGCGTGCTGCATCACCGTGAAGCCGATCAGCATCACGATCAGCACGAGGCCGCCGAGCAGGGCCGGGCCGACGATGTCGTTGGTAACGGAGCCGGCGACCGTCATACCGGCCGCCACGACCCAGACCACCAGGAGGAACCAGGTCGGGATCAGCAGCACCGCGCGGTCGAAGCCGTGGGTGGAGAGATAGACGATCAGCGCGAAGCCGGCGAAGGCGATCAGCACCAGCGAGATACGCGCGATGCCGGAGGCGACCGCCGGATCGAATAACGCAAGCGCCACCAGCGATCCCAGGAAGGCGAGCCAGCCCACCGTGATGTGCGAATAGCGCACATGCCAGCGACTGAGGTTGAGATAGGCAAACAGGAACACCAGCAGCGTCGCCGCCAGGATCGCTTCGCCCGCTGCGCGCCAGATGCGCTCGGCGTTGTTCGACATGTCGAGCACCTTGCCCCAGAAGCCGAAATCGACGCCGATATAGACCAGCACCGCCCATGCTAGCGCCGCGGCGGCCGGGAACATGATGCTGCCCTTCACCACGAACAGAATGGTCAGCACTAAGGCGAGCAAGCCGGAGATGCCGATCACGATGCCCTGGTAGAGCGTGAACGAGTTGACCTTGTCCTTGTAAGCTTCCGGCTCCCACAGATAGAGCTGCGGCAGCTTGTCGGTGCGCAGCTCGGCAACGAAGGTGATGACGGCGCCGGGGTCGAGCGTGATGCGGAAGACATCGGCGGTCGGACTTTCCTGCCGCTCGGGCCGGTCACCGGTCGAAGGCGTGATGGTGGCGATGCGCGACAGACCGAGGTCGGGCCAGAGCAGCCCTGACGAGACGATGCGGTAATGCGGAGCGACGATCAGGCGGTCGAGCTGGTCGTCGGTGTTGTTGGCGAGGGCGAACACCACCCAGTTCTGGCCGCCTTCGCGGGCGCGCACCTCGATGCGGCGGACGATGCCGTCGGTGCCGGGCGCGGTCGAAACCTGGATGCGATCAGCATCGCTGCGCTGATGCTCGAGCACACCGGTGAGATCGATCGCGGGCGCGTCACTGCGAACGCTGACAGCGTCGAGCGCGCGTGCAGGGGACGCGGCAACGAGCATCATGAGGCCCAGCGCGATGGGCGCGAGGCACCTGATCAGACGCAAGGTCAGTTCTCCGCGTTCGACGCAAACTTCGAGTGCAAGGCGATTTCAGACCGGACAGAATTGGTTCGGTGCGTCGCGATAGATGCCACGAAAGCGAGGAAAATCAAAGGGTTTCCGCCTTGCCCTGTGGGCCGGCGGCCTACACCTCCAACACAATTTTGCCAATATGTGCGCTCGTCTCCATGCGCCGGTGCGCATCGGCTGCCTTTTCCAGCGGGAAAGTGCTGTCCATCAGCGGCTTGATGCGCCCTTCACGCAAAAGCGGCATCACTTTCGCCTCGATCGCGGCCACCATCGCCGCCTTGTCCGCATTACTACGGGGGCGCAGCGTCGAGCCGGTATGGGTGAGGCGCTTCACCATCACCTTGGCAACGTTGACGTTGACCTTGGGGCCGTTGAGGGTCGCGATCTGGACGATGCGGCCGTCAACTGCGGCGGCGTCATAGTTGCGATCGACATAATCGCCGGCGACCATGTCGAGGATCAGGTTGACGCCGGCCTTGTTGGTCTCTTCCTTGATCACGGCGACGAAGTCTTCAGTTTTGTAATTGATGGCGCGGTCGGCACCCAGCTTGAGGCAGGCATCGATCTTGTCCTGCGACCCCACGGTGACGAACACTTTTGCGCCGAACGCTTTGGCGAGCTGGATCGCCATGGTGCCGATGCCGGAGGAGCCGCCATGGATCAGCAGCGTCTCGCCGGCCTTGAGGCCGCCGCGTTCGAACACGTTGTGCCAGACCGTCATCAGAGTTTCCGGCAGTGCGCCGGCTTCCTTGATCGACAGCGACGGCGGCACGCTCATGGCATGGGCGTCCTGCGCGATGCAGTACTGCGCATAACCACCGCCGGCGACGAGCGACATCACCTTGTCACCAACCTTGTGCCGCTTGGCATTGCTGCCGACCGCCACCACTTCGCCCGCGATCTCCAGGCCCGGCAAGTCGCTGGCGCCGGGCGGCGGCGGATAGGCGCCGGAGCGCTGCGCGACGTCGGGCCGGTTGACGCCGGCGGCCTCGACCTTGACCAGGATCTCGTCAGGACCGGGCTGCGGCACGGCCCGTTGTTCCGGCACCAGCACCTCCGGTCCGCCGGGCTGGGAGATAGCGACCACGGTCATTTGCGCGGGCAGCTTGTCCATGATGTGTCCTTGAGCAAAGGTGCGGAAATGGGAACGAGGCCATTGCTTAGCCAGCGCGCTCCAAGCTGGCAACCGCCTCAGCCGCGAACGCAGGAGGAACGACGATGCCGATGGAAGACGACGACCGGCCGCGCAAGAAGATCAGCCATGAAATCGGACAGGATCTCTCACTCTTGTCGGTCGAGGAACTAACCGAGCGCGTCATCCTGCTCAAGACCGAGATCGCAAGGCTGGAAGAAGCCGCCACCAAGAAGCGCGCCTCGCGCGATGCGGCGAACAGTGTTTTCAAGTCGTAATCTCTTCATCTCTTCGCCGTCATTCCGGGGCGGCGCGTCAGCGCCGAGCCCGGAATCCATAACCCCAGGAAATCGAAGCGGGCACTCTGATAGAGGCGGGCCGCTCCATCCGTCCGCGCTTATGGATTCTCAGATGCGCAATTGCGCATCATAGCTCGCGACTTCGTCGCGTCCGGAATGACGGGTGAGGGCGTTCGTGCGGCACAGCGTCCGGGGCACGAGACCCCACTCAGCCATTGGCCGACATGGCTAACGAACTCTCAAAAAATTAGCTCGTTTACTTCAGATTAAGCTTTCGGGTTTATGACTGGAACTGTCCTCGTTTGGACACCGAGTGGCTCCTGTCCACTCTGTTTGACGCCTCCCTGTTATCAACTTTCAAAGCCGCCGGTCTCCGGCGGCTCTTTTTTTGCCTCCACTCCGCCTTTTTGCGTCTCGTTACGGTTGAATCCCTGGGAAAGACCCGCGGAAACCATATCCGCGCTTGTGGCTGGACTCGGCGTCCTGCCCGGGCAATGATTTGTTCATCATAAGCCGGCGCCAAGCCGGACAGTCAGACAGTTGCGTAAGGGGCGTTAACCATGGAACGTTTGCAAGCCGACGGCGCTCTCGTTCAACTCAGCGAGCGGTTCACCAATTCTGCGGCGTTCGGCGTCCTGTTCCGCGAGGGCATGGACCTCGTCGAGGAAACCGCCGCCTATCTCGACGGCGCCGGGCGCACGGAGGCCAAGGCGCTCGACCGTGCCGTTAGCCTGACTTATGCAACCGAGAGCATGCGTCTCACGACCCGCCTGATGCAGCTCGCCTCGTGGCTGCTGCTGCACCGCGCGGTGAAAGAAGGCGAGATGACGCTGAGCCAGGCCAATCGCGAGAAGACCAAGGTGAAGCTGACCGCCGCCGATCCGGGCCCCGCCGACACCATCGAGAAGCTGCCCGCGCAGCTCCAGGACCTGATCCACCGCTCGATGAGCCTTCAGACCCGCGTGCGCCGCCTCGACACCACCATCCACACCCCGCCCGCCGACCACGTCGCGATCGGCAACCCGCTGGTGCCGCACCTCAACGCGCTGAAGGCTGCGTTCGAGCGGTAGGGGTCTCAGCGTCATTCCGGGGCGATGCGTGAGCATCGTGCCCGGAATCTCGAAATTCCAGGTTCGGCTCTCCGAGCCGCCCCGGAACGACAGCGTGATAGAAAACAAAAACGCCCCCGGTCTCCCAGGGGCGTTTTTCGTCTCCAGCCTGCAGCCGGATCAATCCTTTTTGAGAAAGCCCGAAAACTTCTTCTGGAAGCGCGAGACGCGGCCGCCGCGGTCCATGAGCTGGGCGTTGCCGCCGGTCCAGGCCGGGTGCGATTTCGGGTCGATGTCGAGGTTCAGCGTGTCGCCTTCCTTGCCCCAGGTCGAGCGGGTCAGGTACTCGGTTCCGTCGGTCATAACGACCTTAATCGTATGATAGTTCGGGTGAATTTCGGCTTTCATGGCAATTCCTCGGCGCCCCGGCGCCTTCTTGGGTGGCTAGCGAATGACGGATTTGGCCGGCTCTATACCTCACCACGCCCTGCAAAACAAGCCATCGCGGGCGGTGAACCGGGCTTCCCCTAAGGGACATCCCGGATTTGCCAGTACCCTTGCTCCGGCCTATTGGGAGCAAACGAATGCAATGGGTCGGATCTCATGAGCGCAGTGGAACGGCTTGATGACCAATATGTCGATCAGCCTGAAATGAATTCCCAGGTGAATTCCCAAGTGAATTCCCAACTGAATTCCGCCGACACCTCATCGATCGAGGCCGATCTGATCGAGCAGCCCGCCAAGGGCCGCGCCAAGCTGCGGCCGCTGCTCGCGCTCGCGCCCTATATCAGCCGCTATCGCGGCCGCGCGGCACTGGCCTTCCTCGCGCTGACTGTCGCCGCACTGACCATGCTGCTGGTGCCGGTCGCGGTGCGCCGGATGATCGATTTCGGCCTGACGCCCGAGGGCATCGAGCTGATCAACAGCTACTTCTCGGTGATGCTTGCGGTGGTTGCCGTGCTCGCGCTGGCGAGCGCGGCGCGCTACTACCTCGTGATGACGATCGGCGAGCGCATCGTCGCCGACCTCAGGCGCGACGTGTTCGGGCATCTGCTGTCGCTTTCGCCGACCTTCTTCGACTCCGCGCGCAGCGGCGAGCTGATCTCGCGGCTCACCGCCGACACCACCCAGATCAAATCCGCCGTCGGCGCCTCGGTGTCGATCGCGCTGCGCAATCTGATGATGTTTCTCGGCGCCGCCGCGATGATGGTGATCACCAGCCCGAAATTGTCAGGCTTCGTGCTGTTGGCCATACCTTTGATCGTGCTGCCGCTGGTGGCTTTCGGGCGCTGGGTACGGCGGCTGTCGCGCAATGCGCAGGACACGCTCGCCGATGCCTCCGCCTATGCCGGCGAGCTGATCGGGGCGATCCGCACCGTGCAGGCCTATACCAGCGAGCAGTTCGCCGAGAAGCGCTTCGGCGGCAATGTCGAGCAGGCTTATGAGGCGGCGCGCACCTCGACCCAGGCCCGCGCCGTGCTCACCGCCATCATCATTTTCATCGTGTTCGCAAGCGTTGTCGCGATCCTCTGGATCGGCTCGCATGACGTGCTCACCGGTGCGATCACGCCCGGTCGGCTCGGCCAGTTCGTGCTCTATGCCGTGTTCGCCGCGGCGGGACTCGGCCAGCTCAGCGAGGTTTGGGGCGAAGTGTCGGCGGCATCCGGTGCTGCCGAGCGCCTGTTCGAGATCTTGCATGTAAGACCCGAGATCACCGCGCCCGCCGCGCCTCGCGCCTTGCCAATGCCGGCGCGCGGCGAGGTCGGCTTCGATCGGGTCAGCTTCGCCTATCCTGCGCGGCGCGACGTTAACGTGCTCGATGCGGTGTCGTTCACCGTGCATCCGGGCGAGAAGGTCGCGATCGTCGGTCCGTCCGGCGCCGGCAAGAGCACGATCTTTCATCTGCTGCTGCGCTTCTACGATCCGCGCAGCGGCGCGATCTCGCTCGACGGCGTGCCGGTCAGATCCGCCGACCCGCGCGATGTTCGCGCCCGCATCGCGCTGGTGCCGCAAGACTCGGTGGTGTTTGCGGCAAGCGCTCGCGAGAACATCCGCTTCGGCCGGCCGGATGCGACCGATGCCGAGGTCGAGCGCGCCGCCGAGCTCGCGCATGCCGCCGAGTTCATCCGCCGGCTGCCCGAAGGCTTCGAGACGGCGCTCGGCGAGCGCGGCGTGACGCTCTCCGGCGGCCAGCGCCAGCGCATCGCCATCGCGCGCGCCATCCTGCGCGATGCGCCGCTGCTGCTGCTGGATGAAGCCACCTCCGCGCTCGATGCTGAAAGCGAAACGCTGGTGCAGACCGCGCTGGAAGAGCTGATGCGCCACCGCACCACGCTGGTGATCGCCCATCGCCTCGCCACCGTCTTGTCCTGCGACCGCATCCTGGTGATGGACCAGGGCAGGATCGTCGAGCAGGGCACGCATGCCGAACTCGTGGCAGCGAACGGGCTTTACGCGAGGCTGGCGCGGTTGCAGTTCGAGGGGGCGTGAGAGCCTGAGCGATCGACGTGAGGCGCAGCGATCGCTGCCCCCACCCACAGTGTCATCGCCCGCGAAAGCGGGCGATCCAGTACGCCGCGGCGTCTCGGTTCAAGTGCTGTCTCTGGAATACTGGATCACACGCCTGCGCGGGTAATGACAGCGGTGAAGGAGCCGTCTTTACCGGCACTTCGGCGAGAGCGCCGGCACGTTCGGCCACGGCCAGTTCTTCCAGCTGCCGTCATTATCGACGCAGGCCGATGGCGCAGGGCTGCTCGCCGGAGAACTCGTTGTGTTGACCTGCGTCGCAAAGCGCTGGTCGACATAGGCCGTCGACACATATCCGGCGACGATGACGGCCAGAAAAACCGAGCAACCCTTGGCCAGATCGCGCAGCTTCATCGATCGTCTTCATCCGCTTGTCATCGCTGCTCTGACTACAACGACTAACGAACGTCGCGGGATCCCGGCGTGACGGGCCTCACGCCCGCCACGCCATCTTCAGCACCGGCCGCCCCGAGGTCGGGTTCACATCGTCGCCGGCATGGGCAAAGCCGTTGCGCTCGTAGAAGCGGATGGCGCGGGCGTTGTCCTTGTTGACGAGCAGCGTAACGCCTGAGGGCGACAGCCGCTTGGCTTCTTCCACCAGCAGCCTGGCTGCATCCGAGCCCCAGTGCGCGGGATCGACCACGAGCTGGTCGAGATAGCCGTCATCGTCGATGGTGACGAAGCCGCTGAGCGCGCCATCCTGCTCGGCGACGACGATAGAGGCTTTCGGCACCAGGTCCTTGCGCCAGCGCTCCCGCCACCAGTCCAGCCGCGCCGCGAAATCGATCTGCGGATAGGCCTGCTGCCAGGTGCGATGCCAGAGGTCGATCGTGGCCGCCTCGTCCTCGGGTCGGTAGGGGCGGAGGCGGAGGGCGCTCACTACCGCTCCGTCAGCTTCAACTCGATGCGGCGGTTGCGCTTATAGGCCTCCTCGGTGTTGCCGGGATCGAGCGGCTGGAATTCGCCGAAGCCGGCGGCGACGAGGCGCTGGGCCGGCACGCCGAGCGAGACCAGGTACTGCACCACCGAAATGGAGCGGGCGGCCGACAGTTCCCAGTTCGACTTGAAGTTCGGGCCATTGACCGGACGCACATCGGTGTGGCCGTCGACGCGCAGCACCCACGGGATCTCGCTCGGGATCTTCTTGTCGAGCTCGATCAGCGCTGCCGCCAAGGTGTCGAGCTCGGCGCGGCCTTCGGGCAGCAAGGTCGCCTGTCCGGTATCGAAGAACACTTCGGACTGGAACACGAAGCGGTCGCCGACGATCCGGATGTCGGGGCGGTTGCCGAGGATGGCGCGCAGGCGCCCGAAGAATTCCGAGCGGTAGCGCGACAATTCCTGCACGCGCTGCGCCAAAGCAACATTCAAGCGAGAACCGAGGTCAGCGATCCGGTTCTGCGATTCCTTGTCGCGCTTCTCGGAGGCATCCAGCGCCTCTTCAAGTGCCGCCAATTGCCGCCTGAGCGCGCTGATCTGCTGGTTCAGCACCTCGATCTGCGCCAGCGCCCGCGCCGAGACCGCTTTCTCGGAGTCCAGTGCCTTGCCGAGCTCGGCGGTCTTGCCTTGCGCGTCGTTGCCGGCATTGGCGAGCCCCTCATAGAGGCCTTTGATGCGGTCGCGCTCGGATTCGGCCGAGGCAAGTCCCGCCTTCAGTTGCGAGACCTGGTCGTCGAGCGTGAGCTTGCCGAGCTTCTCCAGCGACAGGAGCTCGTTGAGCTGCGCGATCTTGGCGTTGAGCTGCTCCAGCGCCTTGTCCTTGCCGGTGACCTCCTGCGACAGGAAGAACTGCACAACCAGGAAGACCGACAGCAGGAACACGATCGACAGCACCAGGGTCGACAAGGCGTCGACGAATCCGGGCCAGTAGTTGAAGGTGCCTTCGCTGCGGCGGGCGCGGGCAAGAGCCATGATCGCCTTTCCGTATTAGCTGCTCAACTCTTCTCGGGCTGGCGGGCGAGGCGCTCGAGCAGGCGCCGGATCTCGCGGTTCTGCTCGCCCTGGCCGTCGGCCCATTCGCGGATCATCTGCTGCTCGGTGCGCATGTGCGAGACCAGCGCCTGGATCGCTTCGGCAAGGCTCGCCATCGCCGCGGTAGTGCCGCGGCTGGCGCTGCCTTCCTCGAACACGGAGCGCAGCCGCTCGACCGCGGCCTGGAGCTCGCCGCTGGCGACGCCACCGCCGCCGGAAGCGACCGCCACTTCGCCATTGCCATATTCGCGCACGGTGCTGGCGAGCCAGTCTTCCAGGTCGGTGTAGAAGCGGTTCTGCGCCTGGCTCGATTGCAGGTCGAGGAAGCCGAGGATCAGCGAGCCGGCGAGGCCAAACAGCGAACTGGAGAACGAGATGCCCATGCCGCCGAGCGGGGCGGCGAGGCCTTCCTTCAAGGTGTCGAACAGCGCGCCGGCATCGCCACCGACCTTGAGGCCGTCGATCACCTTGCCGACCGAGCCGACCGTCTCGATCAGGCCCCAGAAGGTGCCGAGCAGGCCGAGAAAGACGAGCAGGCCGGTCATGTAGCGGGAGATGTCCCGGGCTTCGTCCAGGCGGGTCGCGATCGAATCGAGCAGATGCCGCATCGTGGTCTGGGTGATCGTCATCCGCCCCGAGCGCTCGCCGCCGAGGATCGCCGCCATCGGCGCCAGCAGCTTCGGGTGCCGGGCCGGCGCCAGGCCGGGATCGGCGATGCGGAAATTGTTGACCCAGGAGACTTCGGGATAGAGCCGAATGACCTGACGAAAGGCCAGCACGATGCCGATGAACAGCACCGCCCCGATCAGGGCATTAAGGCCGGGATTGGCGAAGAAGGCTTGGATGATCTGCTTGTAGAGCACCACGCCGACCAGCGTACACAGAACCAGGAAGACCAGCATCCGCACCAGGAAGACGCTGGGCGAGGACAGTTTTGTGTACTCGATATCCATGGTGGAGCGGGAAGTGCCAGACGGCATGGCCGATATCATCCGTTACGAAGCTTGCTTGCGGCGCACACTATGGCACAGCGCCAGCCCAAAAAAAGCGCCGGATGCGCCGATTTCGGGGAGAGCTTGGGGAACCTGGGCCGGAAGCCGCGCTTTGATAGGCAGGTGTCTGCAAGAGCTCGCCATTCGGGGGCCGCATGAGCGTCGTTTCCGCGATCATCGGGACTGCCGAACGTGTGCCGTTACCGGACGTCGTGATTCGTGCCGCGATCCAGCGCCTGTGCTCGCGCACGGCGACGCGCCTGTCCACGCTGGGGGCGGTCGACGATGCCGCCTTCGCCGGGCGGATGATGCTGCGGCCGATCGCCGAGGACGCCGATGCTGCCGGCGGCCGGCACGACCAGGTGCCTGCTTCGTTCTTCGCGCAAGTGCTCGGCCCCAACCGCAAATTTTCCTGCTGTTTCTACAAAACCGACGCGACCTCCTTGCAGGAGGCGGAGGAGGAGGCTCTACGCCAGACCGTCGAGCATGCCGGTCTTGCCGACGGGCAGACCATCCTCGAGCTCGGCTGCGGCTGGGGCTCGCTATCGCTGCGGATCGCGCGGCAGTTTCCGCACGCGAAGGTGACGGCCGTGTCGGCCTCGCAGGCGGAGCGCGCTTATGTCGAGGATGAGGCGCGGCGGCGCGGGCTGTCGAACCTGCGGGTCGTGATCGCCGACATGAACGTGTTCGCGCCCGAGGGGCAGTTCGACCGCATCATCTCGGTCGAGACGTTCGAGCACATGATGAACTGGCGCAAGCTGATGACACGCCTGCGCGCATGGCTCGCGCCCGACGGACGCTTCTTCATGCATGTGGTCACTCATCGCTCCGGCTCCCATCTGTTCAACCCAGCGAATCGCGAGGATTGGATCGCGCAGCACGCCTTCACGGGGCGGATTGATGCCGAGCCATCACCTCGTCAGGCAATTCGACGACATCTTCGCAATCGAGAAGGAATGGTGCTGGAGCGGCGCGCATTACCAACACACCGCGAATGACTGGCTCGCCAATTTCGATGCGCATCGCGACACCATCGAGGCCGCGTTGCGCAAGGTCTATGGCGAGGAGACCGCACTCTGGATGCGGCGCTGGCGCTGGTTTCTCCTCGCGACGTCGGGCCTGTTCGGCTACGCTGATGGAACCGAATGGGGCGTCAGCCACTACCGGATGAAGGCCGCCGAGTAATTGCGATGTTCCGTCGCAGCACGCGGCGGTGGACCCCGACTCACAATCAAGTGACAGGGCAAAAAGCGCCTGAACTCAACACCATACGCTGTGTGACAATGAGCCGCCCGCGCCATGCGTTGCATCGCAGCAGATGCATTCTATTTTGGCGGCATCAGCCGCGTGTAAAAGGCCCAGAACGGGCCTCGCGCGAGCATGATCAGTTTCAACAACATCGGGGCACCCCACTTCATGTCAGGACTTCGTGCGCGATCGGCATGCGTTGCAATGATGCTCGCGGCCTTAGCGCCGCTGCTGGCGGGCTGCGAGGAGTCCAGCTCCGCCGTGTCCGCCGCCCCGCCGGCCGATCCTGACGTCAGCATCGTCGTCGTCAAGCCGCAGCCCCGTGCGGTGGTGCGTGAGCTGCCGGGCCGCATCGCGCCGACCCGCGTCTCCGACGTGCGGCCGCGCGTCTCCGGCATCGTGGTCGAGCGCCTGTTCCGGCAAGGCAGCGAAGTGAAGGCGGGCGATCCGCTCTACCGCATCGATCCGCGCCCATTCGAGGTCGAGGTGATGGCCAACGAGGCCGCGGTCGCCAAGGCCGAGGCTGCTGCGATGCAAGCGCACCAGCAGGCACGCCGCGTCGCTGCGCTCACCAAGGATCGCGCCGCGCCGGAGGCCGAGAACGAAAAGGCAATCGCCGCCGAGCGGCAGGCCCAGGCCGAGGTCGAAGGCCGCAAGGCCGAACTCGCGCGCGCAAAACTCAACCTCGATTACGCCACCGTGCGCGCGCCGATCGACGGCGTCGTCGGTGCGGCGCTGGTCAGCGAGGGCGCGCTCGTCGTGCAGAACGAGACCAATCTCGCCAGCATCCAGCAGCTCGATCCGATTTATGCCGATTTCACCCAGTCGGTGACCGAGCTCAACCAGCTCCGGCGCGCCTTCGAAAGCGGCGATCTCGAGCGTATTGCGGCCGACGCCGCCAAGGTGCGCCTCGTGCTCGATGACAACACCATCTATTCGCTCGACGGCAAGCTGCTGTTTTCCGACGCCAAGGTCGATGCCCATACCGGCCAGGTGACGCTGCGCGGCGAGTTCCCCAATCCCAAGCGCGAGCTCCTGCCGGGCATGTATGTCCGCGTTCGCATCGATCAGGGTCTCGATAGCGACGCGATCGCGGTGCCGCAGCAGGCGATCCAGCGCAATGGCGGCGGCGGCAGCGAGGTCTTCGTCGTCAAGGACGACAACCACATCGCGGTGCAGGCGGTGCGCACCGGCTCGGTGCAGGACGGACTCTGGTTCGTCACCGAAGGCCTGAAGGCCGGAGACAAGGTCGTGGTCGAAGGCTTCCAGAAATTCGCGGCCGGCGACAAGGTCAAACCGCAATCCTGGTCGGAGGCGGACGCGACTGCGGACAACCGGCACGCCCAGAAGCTCACGCGGTAACGCGCCATGCCGAGTTTCTTCATCGACAGGCCGATTTTCGCCTGGGTGGTTGCGCTATTCATCTGCTTGATCGGTGCGATTGCGGTTCCGCTGCTGCCGATCGCGCAATATCCGATCATCGCGCCGCCCTCGATCTCGGTTTCGACCAGCTATCCCGGCGCCTCCCCGGAGAACCTCTACAACAGCGTCACGCGGCTGATCGAGGAGGAGCTCAACGGCGCGGCCAACATCCTCAACTTCGAATCGACCAGCGACTCGCTCGGCCAGGTCGAGATCATCGCGAATTTCCAGCCGGGCACCGATACCAGCGCGGCCTCGGTCGAGGTGCAGAACCGCATCAAGCGCGTCGAGGCGCGCCTGCCGCGCGCCGTGATGCAGCAGGGCATCTTGATCGAGGAAGCCTCCAGCGCGGTGCTTCAGATCATCACACTGAACTCGACCGACGGCAGCCTCGATGAGGTCGGCCTCGGCGACTTCATGATCCGCAACGTGCTCGGTGAGATCCGCCGCATTCCCGGCGTCGGCCGCGCCACGCTCTACTCGACCGAGCGCAGCTTGCGCGTCTGGGTCGATCCGGCCAAGCTCGTCGGTTATGGGCTGACCGCCGACGACGTCAACAAGGCCATCGCCGCGCAGAACGCGCAGGTCGCCTCGGGCAGCATCGGCGCGGAGCCGTCGACGTCGAGCCAGCGCACCTCCGCGCTGGTGCTGGTCAAAGGCCAGCTCTCGTCCCCGGACGAGTTCGGCGCCATCATCCTGCGCGCCAATGCCGACGGGTCGACCGTGCGCCTGCGCGACGTCGCACGTATCGAGGTCGGCGGCCTCAGCTACCAGTTCAACACGCGCCTCGACGGCAAGCCGACCGCCGGCCTGTCGGTGCTGATGTCGCCGACCGGCAACGCGCTGGCAACCGCGAGCGCGGTCGAAGCGAAGATGAAGGAGCTGTCGCGCTTCTTTCCGGCGAACATCACCTACGAGATTCCCTACAACATCACGCCGGTGGTCGAAGCCTCGATCAAGAAGGTGCTGTCGACGCTGGTCGAGGCCGTGGTGCTGGTCTTCGTGGTGATGTTCTTGTTTCTCCAGAACATCCGCTACACCATCATTCCGACCATCGTGGTGCCGGTGGCGTTGCTCGGGGCCTGCTCCACGCTGCTGCTTGCCGGCTACTCCATCAACATGCTTTCGATGTTCGGCATGGTGCTCGCGGTCGGCATCCTCGTCGACGACGCCATCGTCGTGGTCGAGAACGTCGAACGCATCATGGCCGAGGAAGGCCTGCCGCCGAAGGAAGCGACGCGGAAAGCCATGTCGCAGATCACCGGCGCCATCATCGGCATCACGTTGGTGTTGATGGCGGTGTTCGTGCCGATGGCATTCTTCCCGGGCTCGGTCGGCATCATCTATCGCCAGTTCTCGGTGACCATGGTCGCAGCGATCGGCTTCTCCGCCTTCCTGGCGCTGTCGCTGACGCCGGCGCTGTGCGCGACCCTGCTCAAGCCCGTCGAGGCCGGCCACGGTCACGCGAAGAGGGGCGTGTTCGGCTGGTTCAACCGCATGCTCGAAGGCGGCAAGGAGCGCTATTCCCGAACCGTCGGATTCTCGCTGAAGCGGACCGGCCGTCTGATGCTGGTCTACGCCGCGCTGCTGGTCGGCTTGTCCTGGGCCTTCATCAACCTGCCCGGCGGCTTCCTGCCCGTCGACGATCAGGGCTTCGTCACCACCGACGTGCAGACGCCGTCGGATTCGTCCTACGCGCGCACCGAAGCCGTGATCGAAAAGGTGGAAAAATATCTGGCACAGCGGCCGGGCGTCGACAACGTCACCTTCCTCACCGGCTTCAGCTTCTCCGGCCAGGGCATGAACACCGCGCAGGCGTTCATCACCTTGAAGGACTGGTCGGAACGCGGGCCAAAGGACTCCGCCGCCGCGATCGTCAACGACATCAACCGCGACCTGTCGTCTTCCGTTCGCGATGCAAAGATCTCAGCGCTCCAGCCGCCGCCGATCGACAATCTCGGCAATTCCTCGGGCTTCTCGTTCCGTCTCCAGGACCGCGGCCAGAAGGGCTATCAGCAATTGATGCGCGCCGCGGATCAACTGATCGCCGAAGCCAATGCGAGCCCCGTGCTGCAGAAGGTCTATATCGAAGGCCTGCCCGAGGCCGGCGTGGTCAATCTCGTGATCGACCGCGAGAAGGCCGGCGCCTTCGGCGTCACCTTCGAGGACATCAACAACACGATCTCGACCAATCTCGGCTCGAACTACATCAACGACTTCCCGAACCGCGGCCGCATGCAGCGCGTCGTGGTGCAGGCCGACGCCCGCGACCGCATGCGGACCGAGGACATCCTCAACTACAACGTCAAGAACAGCCGCGGCCAGCTGGTGCCGTTCTCCTCGTTCGCCACGGTGGAATGGGCGCGGGGGCCGACGCAGATCGCCGGCTTCAACTACTACCCGGCTGTGCGCATCTCCGGCGAGGCGAAACCCGGCTTCACCTCGGGCGATGCGATCGCCGAGATGGAGCGGCTCGCCGGCAGGTTGCCGCGCGGCTTTGGTTATGAATGGACGGGGCAGTCACTCCAGGAGAAGCTCTCGGGCTCGCAGGCGCCGTTCCTGCTGGCGCTGTCGGTGTTCGTGGTGTTCCTGTGCCTTGCCGCACTCTATGAAAGCTGGACCATTCCGCTCGCGGTGCTGCTCACCGTGCCGCTGGGCATCGTCGGCGCGGTCGTCGCAGCGACGCTGCGGAGCTTGCCCAACGACGTCTACTTCACCGTCGGCCTGATCACCATCATTGGCCTTGCCGCAAAGGACGCGATCCTGATCATCGAGTTCGCGAAAGATCTGCGCAAGGAGGGCAAGCCGCTGGTGGAGGCCACCATCGAGGCTTGCCGCCTGCGCTTCCGCCCGATCCTGATGACCGGCCTCGCCTTCATCTGCGGCGTGCTGCCGATGGCGATCGCCCACGGCGCCGGCGGCGCCAGCCAGCAAGCGCTCGGCTCCGTCGTGATGGGCGGCATGATCGCGGTGGTGATCCTGGCGCTCTTGATGGTGCCGGTGTTCTTCGTCTCGGTGCAGCGCGTGTTGGGCGGGGATCGGGAGCCGGTGGCGGCGAAGGAAGGCGAGGCCTACGGGCCGCCGGCGCCGGTTCGACACTAAGCAGGTCGCGTCACATCCCTTACCTCGCCCGGTTGCGGGGCGAGGGAGCGCAGCGTCGCTGTGGCGGCACCTTACGCCGACTTCCGCAAGATCTTCACAAGCTCCCCGTGCACGAACTCGTTCCCGCACACGAGATGTCCGGTCACCAGCGCATCGCCGGGCGTGTCGATATCGCTCACCGTGCCGCCGGCTTCCCGCACCATGATCTGGCCGGCCGCGATGTCCCAGGGTGACAGATTCCGTTCCCAATAGCCGTCGAGACGGCCGGCGGCGACGAAGGCGAGGTCGAGCGAGGCGGCGCCGAAGCGGCGCAGGCCAGCGACGCGGTCCTGGATCGCGGTCATCTCGCGGCGGAATTCCTCGTGGTCGCCGCGGCCGAGATGGGGCAGGCCGCAGGCCACCACGCATTCGTTGAGCTGGCGGCGGCCGGCCACGCGCAGCCGCTGGTCATTGAGGAAGGCGCCCTTGCCGCGCTCGGCGATGTAGAGCTCGTCGTTAGCGGGGTTGTAGATCACGCCCGCGATGACCGTGCCCTCGCGTGCAAGGCCGATCGAGATCGCGAATTGCGGGATGCCGTGCAGGAAGTTGGTGGTGCCGTCCAAGGGATCGACGATCCAGGTATGGCTCTTGTCACTGCCTTCGCGAGTGCCGCCCTCTTCGCCGATGAAACCGTAGCCGGGCCGCGCCTTGGCGAGGTCCTGGTAGAGGATCTCCTCGGCCCGCTTGTCGGCGAGCGAGACGAAATTCGCCGGGCCCTTCAGCGAGACCTGAAGATGCTCGATCTCGCCGAGATCGCGCTTGAGGCTGCGGCCGGCGCGACGCGCAGCCTTCACCATGACATTGATCGTTGCGGAGTACAGCATGAGCTCTGGTCTTGATCGGGGGGAAATGGCGCGAAATCGCGCCTGTTAAGGGATGGGGTGCCCTGCGAGGGCGCCAAGGTCAAGTCATTTGGTCCCAAGCCATTTCTTGGCCGCGGCCTCGGCCTTGGCCCGGTCTTCGGCCGGCAGATCGGACAATTGCTTGTCGAGCTCCGGGTCACCCTTGCCGGCGGTCTTGGCCACCAGGTGCCATTTGAAGCCTTCGATCTTGTCCACGGACGTGCCCATGCCGTTGATCAGCACCCAGGCCAGCCGGTTCTGCGCGATCGCGCTGCCCTGGCGGGATGCCTTGCGGAGCAACGCGACAGCCCCCGGCTGGTTCTGCGGCGTGCCGGTGCCGTTGAACATGGCGATGGCATATTCGACTTCGGCATCGACATTGTCGGCGAGCGAAGCGGCTTGGAGCAGCCGCACGGCCCGTTCGGGGTCCTTCGGCACACCGGTGCCTTCCTTGTAGAAGGTCGCGAGCGCGTATTGCGCCTCGGGAAGGCCGGCATCGGCGGCTTGGCGCAGCAGCTCGGCGGACCGCTTGACGTCCTGCGGTAGCGTCTGGCCGTCGAGATACAGCAAAGCGAGGTTATAGGCCGCCTTCGGCTCGCCGAGCTTGGCGGCGGACGCCATCAGCTTGACCGCTTCGGCCTTGTCGACCGGGCCGCCGCGGCCGGAGATGCGCAGCATGGCGAGCGCGAACATCGCCTCGCGGTCGCCGGCGTCCGCAGCGCGCTTGTACCATTCCTGCGCCTTGGCGTAGTCGCGGCGGATGCCCATGGCGTTGGAATAGAGCTCGCCGAGCATGGTCATCGCCTTGGGATCGCCTCCTTGCGCGCGGGCGGTGGCGAGCTCGAACGCCGTCTTGTACTGCCCGCGCTGGTAGGCGCCGAACACCAGATCGACATTGGAATTGTCGGTCGGCGGCGCGGGGATCACGGTCGCGGCCGGGGCCGGCTTGGAGGAGGGGGCCGGCTTCGGGGAGGCTGAAGGCTTCGGCGCCGGTGCAGCCTCCTTCTTGTTGGTGAGCGCGTGCGGCTTCGGCTTCGGTTTCTCAGGTGCCGCGCTCGGCGTTGTGGCCGGCGGGGTGATCTGGAGCTGCGCGGCCGCAGGCACTGTGAGCAGCAGCGTGGCCAAAATGGTGATGCGCGGGAGCTTCATGTCCGGTGCTAGCCGTGCTCCTGGCGAGCCGGCGCCGTCGCATGGGCCTTCTTGATGGCAGCATCGGCCTCGATCAACGCGGCCTTGGGCCCGCGCGGATCGGCCCAGATGAACTCGCCGGCCAGCACGAAATCAGCGCCGCTGGCGGCGAAGTCGTAAGCCTCTTCCAGCGAGGTGGCAAAGCCGACGCAAGGCGGCTCGAACAGCTCGGCCCACCAGTCCAGCCGCTCGGCGATCGCCTGTGACGACGGACGCTGCCCCTTGGCGTCAGGCTCGCCGAACAGCACGTAATCGGCGCCTATTTCGCCCGCGCTCATGGAATCGTGGCGCGTGGCAAGCCCGCCGACGCCGGCGATGCGATCCGGTTTGAGCGAGGGCGCCGCCTCTTCCAGCGCGGCAAGGCCGGTAAGGTGCGCACCATCGGCGCCGCCCCGCGCGACCAGCTCGGCATGACCGTCGACCAGCAACGCGGCCCCTGCCTTCTGCACCGGCGGCGCCAAGGCCTTGATGCGCGAGATCATGGTGCGCTGGTCGGTCTCCTTCAGCCGCAGCAGCACGGCGGCGACATCGGCAGAGGCGAGCAGGGCAGGCAGCTCGGCGACGAGCGATGCCGGATTGTCGACAACAGGCGTCGCGAGATAGAGACGCGGCGCCGGGCGCGGCGGAGGCGGCTTGTTCGACAAGGTCTAGGCTGCCTTCTGTTCCAGGCTGCTTTGCCATTCGCCCTTGGACGCAAGGCCGTTCATCCGCGCGCGGTGGCTGAAGGCACGCTGTCCGGCCGCGACGTTCTCCGCCTTGCCGGACCAGGCCTTCTGCGGCGCGGCCTGGAGCGCGCGGCCGTAGGAGAAAGTCAGGCTCCAGGGCAGCGGGCCAAGCTTGTGCATGGCGTTGAGATGCGCGGTCGCCTCCTCGTCGGACTGGCCGCCGGAGAGGAAGGCGATGCCCGGCACCGCCGCCGGCACGCAGGCCTTCAGCAGCCGCACTGTCTTCTCCGCGACTTCCTCGACGGAAGCCTGTTTCGCGCACTTCTTGCCTGAGATCGCCATGTTCGGTTTCAGCACCATGCCCTCGAGCGCGACGCGTTGCACGCGCAACTCCTGAAATGTCGTGTTGAGCACGCGTTGCGTCACCTCATAGCACTGATCGATGTCGTGATCGCCATCCATCAGCACCTCCGGCTCGACGATCGGCACGATCTGCGCGGCCTGGCACAGCGCGGCATAGCGCGCCAGCGCATGGGCGTTGACACTGATCGCGGTCATCGAGGGAATGGCGCTGCCGATGTCGATCACCGCGCGCCATTTGGCAAAGCGCGCGCCGCGCTCGTAATATTTCTGCAGGCGCTCGGCGAGCTTATCGAGGCCGACGGTAACGAGTTCGCCCGGGCACATCGGCAAGGCTTGCGTACCTTCGTCGACCTTGATGCCGGGGATGGCGCCGGTCTCCTCGATCAGCCTGATCAGCGGCGTGCCATCCTTCGCGTCCTGCCCGATCGTCTCGTCATAGAGGATCACGCCGGAGATGTACTCGCTCATGGCCTCCTTCGAGCGGAACAGCATCTCGCGATAGTCGCGGCGGTTGGTTTCCGTGGATTCCACGCCGATTGCGTCAAAACGCTTCTTGATGGTGCCGGAGGATTCGTCGGCGGCAAGGATGCCCTTGCCGGGCGCGACCATGGCGGTCGCAATCCTGTTGAGCTCAGTCAGATTCATCGAGAGGTCCTCCCAAAACGATTCTGCCCTTGCCCGTGAAAATAGACCGTTCTCGGGCAATTGCCGAGTTAACGTTCGTCGCAGGGTGAAGGGCCTTCTGTCATTCCGGGATGGCCGAAAGGCGCAGGCCCGGAATCCATAACCCCCGGCTGTGGTTATGGATTCCGGGCCCACGCTTCGCGTGTCCCGGAATGACGGGAGGTATGCCTAAGGGCGTTACGCCAGCGCGATCGCTATGCGACGCGGGGATCGAGCTCGCCCTTGGCGTAGCGCTTGGCCATCTCGGCGGTGGTCAGCACCTTCTTGATCTTCGAGGCCTGGCCGGCGGTATTGAACTCCTGGAGGCGCTGCTTGCACAGCTTGGTCATCGCCTCCATTGCCGGCTTCAGGTACTTGCGCGGATCGAACTCCTCCGGATTGTCCTTGAGCACTTTCCGGATCTGGCCGGTCATCGCCATGCGGTTGTCAGTGTCGATGTTGATCTTGCGCACGCCGTTCTTGATGCCGCGCTGGATCTCGGCCACCGGCACGCCCCAGGTCGGCTTCATCTTGCCGCCATAGGCGTTGATGATGTCCTGGAGGTCCTGCGGCACCGATGAGGAGCCGTGCATCACGAGATGCGTATTCGGCAGCTTGCGGTGGATCTCCTCGATCACGTTCATGGCGAGGATGTCGCCGTCCGGCTTGCGGGTGAACTTGTAGGCGCCGTGGGAGGTGCCCATCGCGATCGCGAGCGCGTCGACCTTGGTCTCCTTCACGAACTTCACGGCCTCGTCGGGATTGGTCAGGAGCTGGTCGTGGCTGAGCTTGCCTTCGGCGCCGTGGCCGTCCTCCTTGTCGCCCATGCCTGTCTCGAGCGAGCCGAGCACGCCGAGTTCGCCTTCGACCGAGATGCCGCCGAGATGGGCCATGTCGGTCACGGTCTTGGTGACGCCGACATTGTAGGCCCAGTCGCCGGGGGTCTTGCCGTCGGCCTTGAGCGAGCCGTCCATCATCACCGAGGTGAAGCCGGCCTGGATCGCGGTCATGCAGGTCGCCGGCTCGTTGCCGTGGTCGAGATGCACGCAGACCGGAATGTGCGGATAGATCTCGGTCACCGCGTCCATCATGTGCTTGAGCATGACGTCGTTGGCGTAGGAGCGCGCGCCGCGCGAGGCCTGGATGATGACAGGCGCGTCGACCTGGTTGGCCGCGTCCATGATCGCCAGCGCCTGCTCCATGTTGTTGATGTTGAAGGCCGGTACGCCGTAATCGTTTTCCGCCGCATGGTCGAGCAGTTGACGTAACGTGATCCGAGCCATCTGTCTTTTTCTCCGGTTTGGGCCTGCAAGGCCACTCAATGTTTGCCGACTTAAAGCTTACTTGATGCGCAGCACCTCGACGCCGGGCAGGGGCTTGCCTTCCATCCATTCAAGGAACGCGCCACCGGCGGTCGAGACATAGGTGAAACTGCCGGCGACGCCGGCCTGGTTGAGCGCGGCAACGGTGTCGCCGCCGCCCGCGATCGAGATCAGCTTCTTCGCCTTGGTGCGTTCGGCGGCGTGCCTGGCGGCCGCGACCGTGCCGCGGTCGAACGGCTGCATCTCGAAGGCGCCGAGCGGTCCGTTCCAGACCAGCGTCGCCGCATCGTCGATCGCGGCGTGAACGCGCACGATGGATTGCGGGCCGACGTCGAGGATCATGCCGTCGGCAGGGATCGCATCAAGCCCATAGGCATGCGACGGCGCGTTGGCGGCGAAATGGTAAGCCACGGTGGCGTCCACGGGGAGAATGATGGCGCAATTGGCGGCTTCCGCCTTCTCCATGATGCGCAGCGCAGTGGCGGCGAGATCCTTCTCGGCCAGCGACTTGCCGACCGCGACGCCCTGGGCGTGCAGGAAGGTGTTGGCCATGCCGCCGCCAATCACGAGCGCATCGACCTTGGTGACGAGGTTTTCGAGCAGGTCGATTTTGGTCGAAACTTTCGCGCCGCCGATGATCGCGATGACCGGCTTGGTCGGCGAGCCCAGCGCCTTCTCTAGCGCGTCGAGCTCGGCCTGCATGGTGCGGCCGGCATAGGCCGGCAGCTTGTGGCCGAGGCCTTCGGTCGAGGCGTGGGCGCGGTGCGCCGCCGAGAACGCGTCATTGACCCAGATGTCGCCGAGCTTTGCCAGTTCCGCGACGAAGGCGGAATCGTTCTTTTCCTCTTCTTTGTGGAAGCGGGTGTTTTCCAGGCAGAGAATGTCGCCGTCCTTCAAGCTGGCGACGGCCTTGGCCGCCGGCTCGCCGATGCAGTCGTCGGCGAAGGCAACGGGCTTCTTCACGACCTTGGACAGGGCTTCGGCAACCGGCTTGAGCGATTCCTTGGGATCGCGGCCCTTCGGCCGGCCGAAATGCGCGAGCAGGATGACCTTGCCGCCTTTGTCGGAGATCTCGCTGATGGTCGGGGCGACGCGCTCGAGCCGCGTTGCGTCGCTGACGCGCCCATTCTCCATGGGTACGTTCAGATCGACGCGCAGCAATACGCGTTTGCCCTTCACGTCGACGTCGTCGAGGGTGCGGAATGATTTCGTCATTGGAGGCCCCTTGTCCCGGGCGCTACTAGCGGCGCGTAGTGCCGCTGTGCAGAACCGGGACCGCACGTTGCGGCGAGTCCCGCGGTTGAATGGGTCCCGGATCTGCGAAGCAGCATTTCACGCTGCATCGCGTCCGGGACGAGAGCGGCCTTAGATCACCTTCGCGATCGCGACGGCGGTGTCCGCCATACGGTTCGAGAAGCCCCACTCGTTGTCGTACCAGGACATCACGCGCACCAGCGTGCCGTTCTGCACCTTGGTCTGGTCCTCGTGGAAGGTCGAGGAGTGCGGGTCATGATTGAAGTCGATCGAGACGTTCGGCGCGGTGGTGTAGCCGAGGATGCCCTTGAGCTGCTGCTCGGAGGCGCGCTTCATCGCCGCGTTGACCTCCTTGGCGTCGGTGGCGCGCTTGGCGACGATCTTGAGGTCGACGACCGAGACGTTCGGGGTCGGCACGCGGATCGCGACGCCGTCGAGCTTGCCCTTCAGCTCGGGCAGCACGAGGCCGATCGCCTTGGCGGCGCCGGTCGAGGTCGGGATCATCGACATCGCGGCGGCGCGGCCGCGGTAGAGATCCTTGTGCAGCGTGTCCAGCGTCGGTTGGTCGCCGGTATAGGCGTGGATCGTGGTCATGAAGCCGGTCTCGATGCCGACGAGATCGTTCAGCACCTTGGCGACCGGCGCGAGGCAGTTCGTGGTGCAGGAGCCGTTGGAGACGACCAGATGATCCCTGGTCAGCGTGTCGTGGTTGACGCCGTAGACGATGGTGGCATCGGCGCCGTCGGCGGGCGCGGAGACCAGCACGCGCTTGGCGCCGGCGGTCAGATGCGCAGACGCCTTGTCCTTCGAGGTGAAGATGCCGGTGCACTCCAGCGCAACATCGACGCCGAGATCTTTCCAGGGCAGCTTCGAGGGATCGCGCTCGGCGGTCACCTTGATCTTGCCATTGCCCAGGTTGATCGAGTCACCGTCGACGGTGACCGTGCCGGGGAAACGGCCATGGACGCTATCGAAACGGAGCAGATGGGCGTTGGTCTCGACCGGGCCGAGGTCGTTGATGCCGACCACCTCGATGTCCTTGCGGCCTGACTCCGCGATAGCCCGCAGGACGTTGCGGCCAATGCGGCCAAAACCGTTAATTCCGACGCGGACTGCCATGTTTCGTCTCCTTCAATGACCGTTGTCATCCCGCACAACGCGCTTTCGTGCGCCTGCGAGGGTTTTTTAGGGGCGGGCGCCCGGTTCGGCCGGGCGGTGCTTGATCATATGGGAGATTAGGTAGTCCTTTTTTGCGGCAAGCTCAACTCTCAGGAAACGCGCTTCAGCACAGCGTTAACCGCGGCCTCGGCGGTGATGTCGAAATGCTTGTAGAGCTCCTTGGCAGGACCGCTTTCGCCGAAGGAATGCATGCCGATGAATTCGCCGTCCTGGCCGATCACGGCGTCCCAGCCCCAGCGCACGGCGGCCTCGATCGCAATCTTGACCGGCGCGTTCCCGATGATCGCGGCGCGTTTGGCCTCTGGTTGCGCTAACAACAGCTCGAGCGAAGGAACAGAGACCACCCGTGACGCGATGCCGCGTTCGGCGAGCTGCTTCTGGGCGGCGACCGCGATCTCCACCTCTGAGCCGGAGGCGAACAGCGTCACCTTGGCTTCGCCCTGAGCTGCGACCAGCTCATAGGCGCCGGCCGCGCAGGGATTGTCGTTCGGTGCGCTGGTACGGAGCTGCGGCAGGTTCTGGCGCGTCAGCGCCAGCACGGTCGGGCCGTCGACGCGGTTGAGCGCGAGCTCCCAGCACTCGGCGACCTCGATCGAATCGCAAGGACGGAACACGCGCATGTTGGGAATGGCGCGTAATGCGGCGAGATGCTCGACCGGTTGATGAGTCGGACCGTCTTCGCCGAGGCCGATTGAATCGTGCGTCATCACATAGACGACGCCGGCGCCCATCAGCGCGGCAAGGCGCATCGCGGGACGTGCGTAGTCGGTGAACACCAGGAAGGTCGCGCCGTTCGGCGCGAAGCCGCCGTGCAGGAAGATGCCGTTCATCGCGGCGGCCATGCCGTGCTCGCGAATGCCGTAATGGATGAAGCGGCCCTTCGGCGTCTTGGCGGAGAAGGCGGTCGCCGACTTGGCCTTGTTGTTGTTGGAGCCGGTGAGGTCGGCGGAGCCCGCCAGGAATTCCATCGGCATCGCGGCCGCGATCGCCTCGATCGCCGCCTCCGACGATTTGCGGGTCGCCGCCGTCAGCGGCTTTTCCAACAGCTCCTTCTTGTGCGCCCGCAGCGCCTTTGCCAGCGAGGCCGGGCGCTCATGGCGCAGGCGGCGCTCGAACTCGGCGCGCTTTCGGCTGCCGAGCTCACCGAGCCGTGCTTCCCATTCCTGGCGCGCTGCTGCGCCGCGACGGCCGGCGTCACGCCACGCCTTCAGCACGTCCTCGGCGACCGCGAATGGCTCGAGCGAGATGCCGAGATTTTCCTTGGCGGCCTTGAGCTCGTCGGCGCCGAGCGCCTCGCCATGCACTTTCGACGTGCCGGCCTTGTGCGGCGCGCCGAAGCCAATGGTGGTGCGGCAGGCGATCAGCGTCGGCCTGTTCGATTTCTTGGCGCGCGTGATCGCGTCGGTGATCGCGGCCTGGTTCTGGCCGTCGATCTTCTCGGCCGCCCAGCCTGCCGACTTGAAGCGCTTCACCTGGTCGACGGAATCGGAGAGCGTGGTCGGGCCGTCGATGGAGATGCCGTTGTCGTCGTAGAGCACGATCAGCTTGTTCAGCTTCCAGTGCCCGGCCATCGCGATCGCTTCCTGCGACACGCCCTCCATCAGGTCGCCGTCGGAGGCGAGCACGTAAGTGTGGTGGTCGACGATCTTCTTACCGAACTCGGCTGCCAGCATCTTCTCGGCGAGCGCCATGCCGACCGCGGTGGAGATGCCCTGGCCGAGCGGGCCGGTGGTGGTCTCGATACCCCTGGTGCGGAAATTCTCGGGGTGTCCTGGGGTGAGCGAATCGACCTGGCGGAACTGCTTGATCTGGTCCAGCGTCATCTCGGAATTGCCGGTTAGGTACAGCAGCGAATAGAGCAGCATCGAGCCGTGACCGGCCGAGAGCACGAAGCGGTCGCGATCCGGCCAGGCCGGCGCGGAGGCGTCGAATTTCAGGAACTGGGTGAACAGCACGGTGGCGATGTCGGCAGCGCCCATCGGCAGGCCCGGATGGCCCGATTTGGCCTTCTCGACGGCGTCCATCGAGAGGCCGCGGATCGCGTTGGCCATACGGGTGTGATCGACCTGCGTCATGTCTGAAATCCGTCTGAAATGAAGCGCTTGGAGGCGATGTACGCCCGCGCGGGAAGGAGCCTGGCGGCCACTGAAGGTCCGGGCTGGGATAGCACCTCGGTTCCGGGAGTCCAAGGCAATCAAACGCCGGTTTGGCCGCAAAAGTTGCCTGTGTGGAAATCGGTTTTCCGCCCGGATCGGGCCCAGGAGAACTGACGGATCAGCACGACCTTCTCCCGATCTATCGGTGCATAGTTTCGCGGCGGCGTTGCGCTTGGCTAGCTTGCCACGTAAATTTCTGCTTCTAACCGCTTGCCGAACCGAGTCTTTTGCCGGACGGCGAGCCCCAGTAACAAGGCCACTGGGCAAAGGCCGGTAGGTTCCGCCGCTGACTGCATGAACGATCGCGTATCCAACAGCTCTGCCATGACGGAATCATCCGCCGTCGAGATCGAGATCGCGACCCGCAGGCTCACGGCGGCGCTCGACGCACTCGAAAGCGCGGTGGAGCGGCGGCGCGATGCCGATCGCGACGAGAACGAGCTCGCGGCGCGAATCCAGGCGCTCGGCGCGGACCGCTCGCGGCTCGCCGACGAGCTCGATGGTGCGCTGGTGAAGGCGCGCAAGCTCGAGCGCACCAATCGCGAGATCTCCGACCGGCTGGATTCCGCGATCGTCACGATACGTTCGGTGCTCGATACCGGAGAGGACGGATGAGCCACATCAATGTCACCATCAATGGCCGGCAATACCGCATGGCTTGCGAGGAGGGCCAGGAGGTGCGGCTGCTGAAGCTCGCCGAAAGCCTGGAGACCCGCATCCAGTCCCTGCGCGGAAAGTTCGGCGAGATCGGCGATGCGCGCCTCACGGTGATGGCAGCGCTGACCGTGTGCGACGAGCTGGTCGACGCCGGCAACCGGATCCGCACCATGGAGCAGGAGCTGATCGAGCTCAGGGATTTCCGCAACGCCGCCGTCGAGCGCGCCCGGATGACGCAGACCGCGGTGGTGAATGCGCTGAACGCCGCCGCCGAACGCATCGAGAAGTCGACCCAGGTCCTGAACCGGACCGTCGGCAACGGCATCGCAATCGGTTAGAGCCGCGATAGATGAGACGCGCTGAGCTGTCGTTCTCGATGTGGCGGCGGGCTCAACCTCTCCCGCTTGCGGGAGAGGTCGCGCCGGAGGCGCGGGTGAGGGCTCTCACCTCTTGGGGAGTCTCGCCTGTGGAGACACCCTCTCCCCAACCCTCCCCCGCAAGCGGGGGAGGGAGCGCACTTCCGCCGTGGCTGCACCGAAGCTCCGCACTCTCGCCGGGCTGGCGGTTCGTCAATATCGTTGTTACATTGCGCAAGCGAGGCTGCGACGTGCGTCAGGAGCCATATATCCCCGGGGCCTTATCGATCCTTTAGGGAACTGTCCCTGGCCGGGCCCGTGGGCCCGGACATATGGTGCCCACCTACTTTCGTAGGGAACTCCGGGATCGAGTGCTTCAACGGCGTCCGCGGCTTCGCACTGTTTCTTCTGGTCGTGTTTGTCGAATTGCGTCCCCGACGCGCTTGCGGTTCAGTCATTCTCGGTATCATGCCCCGCGCAGGCCGGGCATCCAGTACGCCGCGGCGTTGAGGTTCAAGCACTGGCGTCTCTGGAATACTGGATCGCCCGCCTGCGCGGGCGATGACGGCGGAGCAAGACTTCGCCCTCGGGGGAAAACGCGCATGTCCAGCTCCAAAGCCGAACTCCGCGCCAAAGCGCTCAGCAAGCGCGACGCGCTGAGCGAGAAGAAGCGCACCAACGCCGCCGCGAAGCTCGCGGAGCGCGGACTGCCGTTCAAGCTGCTGCCCGGCAGCATTGTCTCCGGCTATTCGCCGATCCGCAGCGAGATCGATCCGATGCCGCTCATGCGAAAGCTCGCCGAGCAAGGCGCGAAGCTGGCGCTGCCTTGCGTCACCGCGCGCGGCCAGTCGTTGATCTTCCGTCTCTTTCATCCGAGCGACCGCCTCATGCTCGGCCCGCTCGGCATTCCCGAGCCGTCGCCGGCCGCCAGCGAAGTCATCCCCGACATCATGCTGACGCCGCTCGCCGCCTTCGACCGTCTTGGCCATCGCATCGGCTATGGTGCGGGGCATTACGATTTCACCTTCGCGCATTTGCGGAAAGCCAAGAATATCGTCGGGATCGGGCTTGCCTTTGCGGCGCAGGAGATCGAGGCGGTTCCTGCACTATCGCACGACGTCGCGCTGGATTATGTGCTAACGGAATCGGACGTGTTCGATTTCCGGAGTTCTGAAGTTGCGCATTCTCTTCGTGGGTGACGTCGTCGGCCGCGCCGGACGCACGGCGATTGCTGATCATCTGCCTGGCATGGTCAAGGACTGGTCGCTCGACTTGGTCGTCGTCAACGGCGAGAATGCCGCCGGCGGCTTCGGCATCACGGAAGCGATCTACCAGGAATTCCTCGATGCCGGCGCCGACGCGGTAACGCTCGGCAATCATTCCTGGGACCAGCGTGAAGCCTTGGTTTTCATCGAGCGCGCCGAGCGCCTGGTGCGGCCGGCGAACTATCCGCGCGGCACGCCGGGCCGCGGCGCTGCGCTGGTCGAGGCCAAGAACGGCAAGCATGCGCTCGTCGTCAACGCTTTGGGGCGCGTCTTCATGACCCCGTTCGACGATCCGTTCGCGGCGCTGGAGCGCGAGCTCGGCGCCTGCCCGCTCGGCGTCGCGGCCGATGCCATCATCGTCGACTTCCATTGCGAGGCGAGCAGCGAGAAGCAGGGCATCGGCTTCTTTTGTGACGGCCGCGCCAGCCTCGTCGTCGGCACGCATACGCATGTGCCGACCGCCGACCATCAGATCCTGTCAGGCGGCACCGCCTACATGACCGATGCCGGCATGACCGGGGATTACGATTCGATCATCGGCATGCAGAAGGAAGAGCCGCTGCGCCGGTTCACCTCGGGGATTCCGTCGGGCCGGTTCGAGCCCGCCGCTGGAATGGCGACGCTCAGCGGCGTAGCAGTGGAGACCGATGATGCAACGGGGCTCGCGCTGCGGATCGCGCCGGTGCGGCTAGGAGGCAGGCTGGAGCCGACGACGCCGAAGTTCTGGTTGAGCTAGGGCGTGTACACTTAAACTTGCGCTCCATTTCGTATTAGCCTGCTCTGCTCGTGATGGCGGCGCGTTGGCGCACCTCACCCTAGGTCCCCCGGTGGGACTTCAAGATCAAGTGACATCGCTACTTTGAGGTTGATCACGAACTCGAAGCTGGTGGGCTGCCAGATTGGCAGATCGCCCGGGAAATGGTTGAGGAGTTTGGCTCAGCCGCAGCGTGACTCCGCAGTGACCAGGCCTCAGCGCGTGGATCGTCGAGGAGCGTCTGCCAATATTCCGGCGGCAGATCGGCGTCCGTGAAATGGCGGCTACGCTTCGCCATCCGCCTTACGATTTCGATCACGGAGCCTGACAGGCGTGCTTCCCTAATGCAAATTTGTCCGCTCCTATTGACACGCCTCGCGAATGGGCAAATCCTTACAACGCAATTGCCATCGCCAATTTCAGCACTGCGAACTTCGGCGCCTCGGACTTTATCGGCGCTATCCGACTCAATTTTCTGAATAGAAACGGAGGGGCCGATGCGCGCGCTCGCCTTGAGAACCGTCTCTCTTCTTACCCTCACTATCCTGGGCTCGATCTCTGCCACGCCTGCCGCACGCGCGGAGGACGGGACCGACGAGCAGTTTGGCAAGGTTCACTTCCAGACGTCCTGCAACGAGTTGGCGCAGCGCCGCTTTGACCGCGGGATGCGCTATCAGCACTCGTTCTGGTACCGGCCCGCGAAAGAGATTTTCGAGGAGACGTTGCAGGCCGATCCGGAATGCGCGATCGCCTATTGGGGCATTGCCCTCAGCCTGCTGTATAATCCGCATTTTCCCGCGCCGAAGGAAAACCTCACCGAGGGCCTCGCCGCGCTGCAGAAGGCCAAGGCACTCGGCGCCAAGAGCGAACGCGAACGCGACTATATCGATGCGCTGCTGGCCTTCTATTCGGGCGACGAAAAGACGACGTTTGGTCAACGCGCGCAGGCCTATCTCAAGGCAACCGAAGCCGTCGCCGCGCGCTATCCCGATGATGACGAGGCTCAGATCGCCTACGCCATTACGCTGAATGTGACGGCGTCACCAAACGACAAGACCTATGCTAACCAGCTCAAGGGCGCGGCCATCCTGGAGCCGATCTTCAAGCGGCAACCGCGGCATCCCGGCGTCGCGCATTACCTGATCCACCTCTACGACTATCCGGCGATCGCCGAGCAAGGTCTCGACGCTGCCAAGCGCTATTCCGAGATCGCGCCGGCGGCGCCGCACGCTTTGCATATGCCGTCGCACATCTTCACACGCGTCGGCTACTGGAACGAATCCATCGAGGCCAACAGCCGTTCCGCCAAGGCTGCCAAGGAGGGCAAGGACCCCAGCGAGCAGCTGCATGCCGACGACTATATGGTCTACGCCCTGCTCCAGCTTGCGCAGGACAGCCGAGCTCGCGACGTCATTGCGGACATGGTTGCGACCACGGGCTATGCGCCGGCCGTCCGCGCCGGTCCCTACGCGATAGCGGCCAGCCAGGCGCGCTATATGGTCGAGCGCGGCGATTGGCAGGGCGCCGCCGCGCTGAAGGTTGAGCCGAGCCGGTTTGGCTATGTCGATGCGATCACCCATTTCGCCCGCGCCCTTGGCGCCGCGCGCTCCGGCAATGCAGACGCAGCAACGGCGGACATCGCCAAGCTGGCGGAGCTGCGGGACAAGCTGCAGCAGGACAAGGATGCGTATTGGGCCGAGATCGTCGACATTCAGCGGCAGGTCGCCACAGCCTGGCAGCTCAATGCCCAGGGAAAACAGGCAGACGCGTTGGAGGCGATGCGCCTTGCCGCCGACGCCGAAGACAAGACCGAAAAATCCATCGTGACGCCGGGACCGCTTGCCCCGGCACGCGAGCTTTACGGGACCATGCTGCTCGAGCGCGGCATGGCGACGGACGCATTGGCCGCATTCGAAAGCACCATGCGCAAGGAGCCGAACCGCTTTGGTGCGACGATCGGCGCCGCTCACGCCGCCGAGAAAGCGGGCGACGCCGTGAAGGCGCGCCAGTACTACGGGAAAGTCGTGGACATGGCGCGCGATGGCGACACATCGCGGGAGGACCTCGCGGCTGCACGAAAGTTCTTGGCTCAGAATTAGCAAAAGTGCCGTGGCAGCTTCCATGCGCCTGACAGGCAAATTCATGGCGATCGGCGCAGCCGCAGCACTGCTCTGCGCAGTCGCTGCGCTCTGGACATTGCGATCCGGCGAACCGGCACGTGCTACAGCGGCACTCGGCGAGGTCCGCCCAGTGTGGTCAGAAACCGACTGGCCTTTCGGCGCAGATCCCTGGGGGAAAGGAAAGGCATTCCGCTGCAAGGCCGAGGATTGCGGCGGCGAGGTCCAGCTCTACGTTCGCGCCAAGCTCGGGTTTTGCAATTGCGCCACCGGCGTCGCCGACGATGACGACCTCGAAAAAATGGGCGACCTGGCGCTGATTGGCAAGGCAACGCCGATCGGTGCCGGTCGAGAGATCATCGTCGGTCCGATGCGCGGCCGCAGCCGGCCCTATCGCGTCGAGGGAAATCGCAACGCGCTCTCACTCGCCTTCAATCAGCGGTGCGACATGGTGGCCGCCACGGCTTTGGTTGGATCGGGCGCGCCCGCGTCACTGGAACCGGCGGTGCTGGCGTTCCTCAATAGCGACCGCATGTTGAAATGGGCCGAGATCGCGCTCGGCTTGTAACTCAGAGCAATTCGGCTTCCGCCTGACTGCAGGATCTTCTCCGCTTGCCCTGCGCAACGTTAGCATTAACGTCATGTGCGAGCGTGTCAGGGCTCTCCGCGCGAGACGAATGGGGTCGCAGCCGGCTACGCGGCCCGCTCCCACGAGGCAGCATAAGCGCAAATGCGCGATTTCGGAATAATCGCATTATGCCCCTGTTTTGCCCGACGCGTCAACCGCGTCGCGGCTTCTTCGGGCCTGCCCGCGTAAGCCTTTGATTTCGCTGGCCCCGGCTACTGTGCATGGGTTGTTTTTCAATTTTTGTTTTGAGGGCACCGGAGTGCCGTCGCGCAAGGCGCCTTGCGGGCCCTCAGCTCTGGCGAAAACCCATCCGGAAGGCGCCCCAGTGCTTGCCGCGGACCATGATCGGCGAGGACAGATCCTTCATCAGCACGAACTGCCCGCCGCCCATGTCGCGGCGGTAGGTCTGGAGCAGGAACGGTTTGGTGTTGGCCGCGACCTTCTTCACCGCGCGATCGGTGAACAGGCGGCGGTTGCGGCAATTGGCGTTATTCCAGACCGGGTCCTTGCCCTGCGGCAGACGGTAGTTCGGATTGTGGGTCGGCAGATAGCCGCCCCTCGCCCAGGCGACGCAGAACACGATACGGGGATCGGATTTCTGAATCGGATCCTGGATCGCGGGCAGGACGCGGTCGGTGAACTCGACGTAATTGGTGAGGAATTGTTTCGGATCGGTGCCGGGAATTTCGCGGTACTTCTCGTCCATGAGCTGGTCGAGCGTGATATCGCCGCGATCGACCGCGGCTTCGAACTCGGCGGAGATTCGCTTGGCGGTTTCGATGACCACGCGGATCAGCGGCGCGTCCGACGTCGCCACGCCGCTGTCGGCGATCAGCGCGATCAGGCCTTCCGAGGTGTCGAGCAGTTTTGCGATCCGTTGGTCGGCACTCCTGAGATCGCGCGAGGACAGATCGACGCCCTTGGCAAGCTCGTTGAGCTCGCCGATCACGGTGTCGCAATGCCCGAGGTTGGAGGTCGCAGCTCGCGTGACGCTGCCGATCTCCGCCTCCACTGAGGCGAAACCCTGCTGGACGCGCGAGATGATGCTGGAGATCTGCTGGGCGCCTTCGCCGGCAGTCTTGGCACGCTGCGAAGCGTCGCTGCTCTCGCCGATTAGGCCTTCGATCTGGCCGTCGAGATCGCGCACGGTGTCGGAGATCTGATGTGTGGCCTGGCGAGTGGCTTCGGCGAGGTTCTTCACCTCGCTCGCGACCACGGCGAAGCCGCGGCCGGCATTGCCGGCGCGCGCGGCTTCGATCGTTGCGTTCAGCGCGAGCAGATTGGTCTGCTTGGCGATCGCCTCGATCGAGCCGGAGACCTTTGCGACCTGGGCCAGCGCCGAGCCGACGGCGCTCAATCGCGCCTCGATCCGCTCCACCGCGGCGACGAGCTCGGAGATGTGGCTGACGGCGGTATCGACTGCGCTGCGCGACTGCGCGATCTCGTCGGCCGCGGCGGACGACGTCGTTTGCACTGCCTGAGATGCGTTGGCGATTTCGTGGTTGGCCGAGACCATCGTCTCGGCCGTCTTCTGGAGGTGGTGAAACCGTTCCGACTGGTTGGCGACGCGGCTTGCGACTTCCTGGACATTGCCGGCGATGTCGGCGAGTTCCACGCCGAGGCCGCCGATGCGATCGGCGAGTTGGTCGATGAGCCGTTCGGCCAGCGTCCGGTTGGAGCCGGTGTCCATGACTGCAAGTTGTACGGCGGACATGTGCGATGAGTCCTCAAGGAGAGCCGTTCGCCGGCTCACGGCGGCATTCCCATTCCAGCTTCAGCTTTAAAGGATGATTCGCGCCTGCCGTCTTGCCTGAGTGTGCACTACAATTTGTAGGCCGTCCTGAATCCGCCCCAGTGCCGGCCCTGCACCCGGATGGGGACGTCGATCTCCCGCATCATCACGGTGTTTCCGTTGCCCATGTCGCGCGCATAGCTCTGGACCAGGTACGAGCGCAGGTTGCGCGCGGCGGCGAGCCCCGCCGGATCGTTGAATATCCGCCGGTTGCGGCTGTTGGCAGTGTTCCAGGCCACCTCGCCCGGCCGCTGCGGATGCGAATAGATCTTGTTGTGCACCGGCAGGAAGCCGTTGCGATCAACCATGGCGCAGAACGCCATGCGCTGGTCCTTTGCCAGGAATGCCTCCTGGAACGGCGGTAGCGCGCGGTCGGCCCAGTCCAGATAACTTGTGCGATATTGCTGCGGATCGGTGCCCGCAATTTCTACATAGTCGGTGTCGAAAAGGTCGTCGATCTTGACCTCGCCGCGCGCGACCGCCTGCTCGAATATCTTCGTCAGGGCGTTGCCGGCTTCCATGGCACGGGTGACGAACTCCGTGTTCTCCTCATGGATCGACCACAGCCTGTCCTCGATCTTCTCGCGGAGCTCGGCATTGGGGCCGACGAATTGCGCGCGGGCGCCGGCTTTGGATTGCTCGACCACGCGCAGGCGGCAGGCGCCGACGTTCTCGAGGGTGCCTTCGACCAGCGCTTGCGGCGCAAGCCGGCCTGCTTCCGCGCCGCCGATCAGCACGCCGTCCATCGCGATCTCGTAGACTGGCATCACGCCGCGCGCGGTTTCGAACTTGAGATGGCAGGGCAAGCGCTCGGTCTTGCGGCGGTCATCGTGCTCGCTCTGGCGGAGCAGCACGGCGCAACGCGACTTCAGCTTTTGCGCGAAGGTAGTAACGGCGCGGCCGGCGCTGGCGACGTTCTCGCCATGGGTCTCGGCCGCTTTGGTGGCTGCATCGATCTCGGCCGCGCTCTCGCCGACCGAGACGATGAAGTCTGAGGCGCTGGCAGCGTTGCCGGAGACTTCGCTGGTGGTGGCGTTCTGCTCGGCGACGGCGCCGTTGACGGTCTCGAACACCGGGCGGATCGCCTCGATCGCCTGCGAGATGCGGTGCACGGCATCCGCAGAGCCGGCGGCGTCGCGCTGGAGTGCATCGATCTTTTTGGTGATCTCTTCGGTCGCGCCCTGGGTCTGCACTGCGAGCGCCTTCACTTCCGTCGCGACAACTGCAAAGCCTTTGCCGGCCGCGCCGGCGCGCGCGGCCTCGATGGTCGAGTTGAGCGCGAGCAGCGTCGTCTGCCGTGCGATCTGCGCGATCAGATTGACGACATTGCCGATGGCGGCGGAGGACTCGCGCAGGCGATCGACATTGGCGCGGGCTTCCTGCGCGGCGGCGCTGGCCTCGTCGGCGAGCTTGCCTGCCTCGCGAACCTGCGCTCCGATTCCCAGTGCGGACTGCGTGAACTTGTCGGCGGCATGGGCGAAGGTCGAGGCGGTCGATTGCGCCGCGTTGGTGCGGCCGGTCAGGGCGTCGGTGCGGTCGCGAATGGCGGCAAGGGTTGCCGCGGTCGCCTCGGCGCCGCCGGCCACCGAATTGGCGGCGCGCTCGAGCTGCCGGATCATCGCGCCGAGCTCGAGTTCCAGCAGTTCCAGGATCTCGCGGGCCGAGTCGCCATCGGCGGTCCCGGCGGGCTCGGAATGAGCCACCGGTTGCGCAGCCTGCGGGGCTGCCGCAGGCGCAGCCATGTCCGGCAGACGCTTCCGAAATAGTCCGAACGCCATCGGGTCTCTCTGGTCGGGGGACGGTCGGACGCTATTTTCGCAGGCTGAAATGAAGTCAGGGTTAACGATGCCTGAGACCTAGGCAGAGGCCATTACGGCGGCTACCTTTACAGTGCTACCTTAGAGCAGCAGATCCCTTTGATTCCGGTGGGTTGGCGGCCTATAAGGCCGCGCCTCCCACCCATCGGCGAACGATCCCAAGACCCTTCAAGAGACCACGCATGGCCGGACATTCCCAATTCAAGAACATCATGCACCGCAAGGGGCGGCAGGATGCCCAGAAGTCGAAGCTGTTCGGCAAGCTGGCGCGGGAAATCACCGTCGCGGCCAAGCTGGGTACACCCGACCCCGCCATGAACCCGCGCCTGCGCGCCGCCGTGATCGCCGCGCGCCAGGAGAACATGCCGAAGGACAATATCGAGCGCGCCATCAAGAAGGCGCTCGGCAGCGAGGGCGAGAATTATGACGAGATCCGCTACGAGGGCTACGGCCCCGGCGGCGTCGCCGTCATCGTCGAGGCGCTGACTGACAACCGCAACCGCGCCGCGTCCGATATCCGCTCCTTCTTCACCAAGTCCGGCGGCAATCTCGGCGAAACCGGCTCGGTCTCCTTCATGTTCGACCGTACCGGCATCATCGAATACGATCGCAGCGTCGCGTCTGACGATGCCGTGCTGGACGCGGCAATCGAGGCCGGCGCCGACGACGTGATCTCCGGCGAGGGCGGACACGAGATCTACGCCTCGACCGAAAGCTATCGCGACGTCGCCAAGGCGCTGGAAGCCAAGTTCGGTGAGCCGCGCAAGGCCGCGCTGATCTGGAAGCCGCAGAACACGGTGTCGGTCGACGACGAGACCGGCGAGAAGCTGCTCAAATTGATGGACATGCTGAATGAGCACGACGACGTCCAGAACGTCTACGCCAATTTCGAGGTGTCGGACGCGCTGATGGCGAAGATGGGCGGCTAGGCCCTCAACCCTCCGCTGTCGTCGCCCGGCTTGACCGGGCGACCCAGTATTCCAGAGACGTTCGAACAATACCGATAAGCCGCGGCATACTGGATACCCGCCTTCGCGGGTATGACACCGGAATGTGTGCTGAGCGGCGGTGCGCCCCGCGGTATCCCACTTCCCCTGTTACTTCCGTTCTGTTTCTGTTTCGCTTCGGGCGGCCAGCCGCTATCACTGGCCCATGACTGCGCTCCCGATTCGCGGCCCCGTTCGCATCATCGGCATCGACCCCGGCCTGCGCCGCACCGGCTGGGGCGTGATCGAGGCTGAGGGCAACCGTCTGATCTACGTCGCCTGCGGCTCGGTGGAACCGCCGGACGACTTGCCGTTGGCGAGCCGGCTGCTTGCGATCCATGAGGGGCTCGCGGCCGTTCTGTCCGATCACCGGCCGATGGAAGCCGCGGTCGAGCAGACCTTTGTCAACAAGGACGGCGTTGCGACACTGAAGCTCGGCCAGGCCCGCGGCGTTGCCATGCTGGCGCCCGCAATGTTCGGCATCGTTGTCGCCGAATATGCGCCGAACCAGGTCAAGAAGACGGTGGTCGGCGCCGGTCACGCCGACAAGCAACAGATCGCGATGATGCTCAAGATTTTGCTGCCCAAGGCCGAGCCGCCGTCGGCGGATGCCGCCGACGCGCTCGCCATCGCCATCACCCACGCTCATCACCGCCAGAGCACCGCGCTCAGGCTGAAGGTCGTGGGGATATGATCGGCAAGCTCAAGGGGCTGATCGATACTTACGGCGAGGATTTCGTCATCCTCGACGTCGGCGGCGTTGGCTATCAGGTGCATTGCTCGTCACGCACGTTGCAGCATCTGCCGTCGCCGGGCGAAGCGGCCGTGCTGTCGATCGAGACTTATGTCCGCGAGGACCAGATCAAACTGTTCGGCTTTCGCACTGACCAGGAGCGTGAATGGTTTCGCCTGCTCCAGACCGTGCAGGGCGTCGGCGCCAAGGTCGCGCTCGCCGTGCTCGGCACCTTGTCGCCGGCTGACCTCGCCAATGCCATCGCGCTCCGCGACAAGGCGGCGGTCGCGCGCACGCCCGGCGTCGGCCCCAAGGTCGCCGAGCGCATCGTCACCGAACTGAAGGACAAGGCGCCGGCCTTTGCCAATGTCGATCCGGCCGTGGTGCATCTCGCCGGCGCCGTCGACGACCAGCGCGCGCCGCGCCCCGTGGCGGATGCGATCTCCGCACTGGTCAATCTCGGCTACGGCCAACCGCAGGCCGCCGCGGCGATTGCGTCGGCTTCGCGTAGTGCGGGCGAGAATGCCGAGACCGCGCAGCTCATCCGCCTCGGCCTGAAGGAACTCGCGAAGTGAGCGATCCCAAGGCCAATCGCATGGTCTCGCCCGAGCGCCGCAGCGATGATGTCGGCGACACCGCGCTGCGCCCGCAATCGCTGTCCGACTTCGTCGGCCAGCAGCAGGCGCGCAAGAACCTCTCGATCTTCATCGAGGCGGCGCGCAAGCGCGGCGAGGCGCTGGATCACGTGCTGTTCGTGGGTCCCCCGGGTCTCGGCAAGACCACGCTGGCGCAGATCGTGGCGAAGGAGCTGGGCGTCGGCTTTCGTGCCACATCGGGGCCGGTGATCGCCAAGGCCGGCGATCTCGCCGCTCTCCTCACCAACCTCGAAGAGCGCGACGTGCTCTTCATCGACGAAATCCATCGCCTCAGTCCGGCGGTGGAAGAGGTGCTCTATCCCGCGATGGAGGACTTTCAGCTCGACCTCATCATCGGCGAGGGCCCGGCGGCGCGCTCGGTGAAGATCGAGCTGTCGAAATTCACCCTCGTCGGCGCTACCACGCGCGCTGGCCTGCTGACCAATCCGCTGCGCGACCGCTTCGGCATTCCGGTGCGGCTCAATTTCTACACCATTGAAGAACTGGAAAGCATCGTCAGCCGCGGCGCGCGCGTGCTCAATGTCGGCATGACCGCCGATGGCGCCAACGAGATCGCGCGCCGCGCCCGCGGCACACCGCGCATCGCGGGCCGTCTGCTCCGCCGGGTCCGCGACTTCGCCTCGGCGGCCGATGCCGACAAGATCGACCGCAAGATCGCCGACCACGCACTCAGCGCGCTCGAGGTCGATGCCGCAGGCCTCGATGCCATGGACCGCCGCTACCTCACGACCATCGCGCAGAACTATGGCGGCGGCCCGGTCGGCGTCGAGACCATGGCCGCCGCTTTGTCCGAGCCGCGCGATGCGATCGAGGACATCATCGAGCCCTATCTGATCCAGTGCGGCTATCTCCAGCGCACCCCGCGCGGCCGCCTGCTCACCTCGCACGCCTTCCGTCATCTCGGTCTCGCCGAGCCCTCGCGCGACGCGGCCCAGTTCGGCCTGTTCGGCTCGGACGAGAGCGACGACTGATTTGCGCAAGTGCAAAGTGCTCCAGTTCTCATGAATTTCCGGTAATCTTGTGCAGGTCCCTGCACGGAGATGCAGACGGTCTGCACGAGCGCACCCCAATTCCGCTCCAATCGGGTCGCATCGAGAACCAGCATCACCATCGAGCGTCCATGATCACTCGCCGTCATTTCATCCGTTCCATCGGCGCCCTGTCCGCCCTCGGCGCCTCGACCGCGGCCTACGGTGTCGGCGTCGAGCCGATGCTGCGGCTCCGCGTTACCCGCTATCATCCGACGCCGCGGCAATGGCCGACGGATCTTCCGCTGAAAATCGCCGTCATCGCCGACATCCATGCCTGCGATCCCTGGATGCCGCTGGAGCGGATCGAGGCCATCGTCGACCGCACCAACGCGCTGAATGCCGACCTCATCGTGCTGCTCGGCGACTATGTCGCCGGCCTGCACCAGGTCACCCGTACCATCCCGTCGAGCGAATGGGCCAGAGTGCTGGGCGGCCTCAGGGCGCCGCTCGGCGTTCACGCCGTCATGGGCAACCACGATTATTGGGACGACAAGACCGTGCAACGGGCCGGGTATGGCCCAACCATCGCGCATCGGGCGCTGGAAGCGGCCGGTATACCCGTCTACGAGAACGATGTCGTGCGTCTCACCAAGGACGGCCGCCCGTTCTGGCTTGCGGGTCTCGGCGATCAGCTCGCCTTCCTGCCGGCGCGACGCTTCCGCAGCATGGTGCACTTCGGTGCCGACGATCTCAACGCCACGCTCGCCAAGGTCACGGATGACGCGCCGATCATCCTGCTCGCGCATGAGCCTAACATCGCGCCGCGCGTCCCGGCGCGCGTCGCGCTGCAACTGTCCGGCCATACCCATGGCGGTCAGGTGCGCCTGCTTGGCTGGTCGCCGGCGGTCCCGCCGCAGCATGGCATACGGCTCGCCTATGGCCATGTCCGACTGAAATGCGACGTGATCATCTCCGGCGGCCTCGGTTGCAGCATCATGCCGCTCCGCGTCGGCGTGCCGCCTGAGATCGTCGAGGTGACGCTGGGTGGGACGAGGCGGCCGGTTGTATCCTAGCTCGGCTTGCGCGGCCGGCGGTTTTTGCGCAAAACGGGCTGGTTATCGACAAGCCAAGAGGCTCGCGACGTGACAGCTCATCTCGACGGCGAGATCCGCGACGGCCGCCACCACATGCAGGTCCGCGTCTATTACGAGGACACGGATTTCCCTGACTTGCCATTGTCGTAGTAGGCAAACGTGCTGATTTCTCGCTCCTTGCTACGGTTTTCAGGGAAAAGCTTCTTGCCGTAAAGCGCGGAGCTGTTCAGGTAGGGGGTATATTCGTACGGCATCCGCTTGGGAACCGGATGCACTACTATGCATTCAATCAAGTTGCGGAACGCGACGCGAGTTTCGATCGCCTTCGGATTCGTCTTGAGCGCGGTGACCAGCCTTCTAACCTCCGAACGGTATCCGTCACTGAATTTCGAGTGATCGAAGCCGATGACATTTTCGCCGCCACCGCCCAGCAGCCGCAAGCGCTCTTCAACGCTTTCCCGCTCCACGTCGCACTCATCGATCCGCTTGAGCAACTCGTCCGGCTTCCGACGGCTATTTGCGATGGCATATGACAGGCGTTCGATCTCGGTAGTCAACACGCGGCGTCGACGCTCTAGCTTAGCGTGTTCGCTGCCCTTGTTCCGATCGTTTTTGCGCTCCTCCTTCCAGGCACACATCGCCTCTTCAATGGCTTTCGGCGAAAGCAATTTCAGTTGGATTTTGTCGGAGGCATCCTCGAGCAGAACGTCCATGTCGAAGCTGCGGGTGTGCTCGCAGGTGCCCCGCTGATGCGCGCTCGCGCATGCCGCGCGCGGTGCACCGTTACGCGAGGATTGAGCGATTCGCATGTGGCCATTGCAGACGCCGCACCGGAGCACACCGGCAAGCGGGTGCTCATTGTTGCGCGGGATCACGGCGCGACGCCGCGGCTTGCCAGTCGGTCCGAACATAGATACGGCGCGCGCGCTACGAACCTCCTGCGCTCGATTCCAGAGCACTTGCGGAACGATCCGTAGCTCCGGCTTTTTGACTATGATGTGGCGCTCTTCTGGATTGCGGCGCTTCTGTTTCTTCTGGGTCTCCGGGTTGAGAATTGTCGAGCGAACGTTCCAATGTATCTCGCCGATATATAGATCGTTGCCGATAATGCCGCGACCATGCCGACCGCCTGTGATGCACTGATGATTCCAGGTGGTACGACCAGCCTTGTTCTTGTGACGAGTTGCACCGGGTGAGGGCACGCCTTCGCGGGTGAGATCAGCGGCGATAGTTCGGGTCGAGCGGCCCGCTGCATATTCGGTGAAGATGCGGAGCACAATCTTTGCTTCGTTCTCATCGATCACGCGTTCGCCCGGCGCGCCCGGCCTCGGTCGATAACCATAGGCGTATGAGCCAGGAATTCTTCCGTTGGCAACAGCGTTGTCATGGCCGCGCCGAACCTTTTCGGCGAGCTGCGGCTTGTAAATCGTGTTGTAGAGACTTGCAATGCTGATGTCAGTGGCGGTCGCATAGACCCCTTTCTGATCCATCAGCTCGACGCCATTGAACTCGAAAACCTGCTTGAGACGCTGGATGGTTGCGGGATCACGCGACAAGCGGTCGAAATGTTCAACCACGACCACGTCAAAGTCCTGGTTTCGCACCCCGTTGAGCAAACGTTGATAGCCGTCCCTCGCACCTTCGGTAAGACCAGATTTTGCGGCATCCACAAACTCGCCGATGACATCGAGGTTGTTGCGCAATGCGACCTTCCGGCAGAGCAATAGCTGACCGTCAATCGAGGTCGCCTTTTGCATGTCGCTGGAATAACGGGCGTATAGTACGGCCGTTTTCTTCGATGACGCTGTCGTCATGCCGGTCCTCTATCGGCTGCCCCGAACCGTGATGTTCATCCCGTGCGAGCTGACGTCCGATAGCACGCGCCAACTCAAACCAGATTTCGTCATTGTCCGGATTATCCCAGCTCTGACGATGGGAGGGGGCAAGCGGTCGAATGGTCGCTCGTTGTCTTCGGAGAGATCGGATGCGGGCACGCATTTGCAAACTCGCAAGCAGAAGCTAGCGTAAATTTCTGCGCCGCGCTACAGCCAAGCCGCAGCGATTACTCGCAACGCTTCGCTCATGCTGACCTCGGCAGCGTCGAATGAAAATGAATTTCTTGAAGTGCCGCGGCGCGCGTGAGGGCATTCCTGGCGATGAGGCGCGTAGTCGAGAGCAGATGTGCTAAGCAAAGCGGAGTAAAAATACTTACGGGTGACGGCGGCGTAAGTCTGTTGCTGGGGCCGGTGCATAGCGGACCCGTTCTCGGTTCACGCGGCTTCTCGTGCAGATGTGTAGTGGCTGCCGCGGAGCGCCGGCTCGTCCATCAATAAAATTTGGCCGCTGGCGGCGAATTGTAGCGCACAGCCCAGACGCGGTGGTCCGCCCCCAAGGAGCCGTCGCTGATTGGGTCTTTCTTATTCCGCTGGTTCGATCACCCCCCTTGCGTCGAGCCTCCCAGAGCAAGCATTCGCGTCTGCGTGAGCTCCGTAATCGCGCGTCGAAAAGCACTGTCAGAGAAACGCATAGTTCTGATAGAGTGCTCCCGCTCCGATATCCAAGGAGTTCAAAATTGAACCCGCTGCCCAGGTCCGTCCGGCGTCTGGATCCTCATGGATTTCCTCCATGTCGGGTGGCGAGACACCGTCGGATGATGCCCAGTGGCGCCTCACCAGCGCTGGCGAGATACGCGAACCGCTGGCCTGTGGTGGGAGGTGCACGCCGCCGAGTCTGCCGTCTCGGCTAAGATCGGGTTGGGCAGATACGGTTCGCCGTTTTCCACGAGGAATCAGCCAGCCCGCAACGGGAACCTCGCTCCGTCCAGGCGTTAGCATAGCCGCCCCGGTGCGTCGGAGTGGTGTAAATTATGTTTCTTCCTATTTTTAATGAATGTTGTCGGGCTTATGCGTCCATGTTTTGCGGGAACGGAGACCGCGATGCCAAAGCATCAGACCTCGCTTGAAAAGATCGATCGGCGAGCGCGTGGCGGTGACGGTTGCGGCCGGCGACGTGCGCATCCGCCACGGCATGCGCGAGGTTGCGGTCCATAAGCAATCGGAAGGTCGCCGGCTGCGGATCATCGATTCCGCCCACCTCGACGGGGTTGCCGGTCGCACTGGCGCCTTCTGCCGACCGGCAATCGCGACACCGACAGTGCCGGCGCCTTCACTGCCCTCGTTGTTGCGTCCTCTTGCCGAATACGAAGCAGCGATCGGAGGGAGCTTCTGATGGCGCGTACAAAGAAAGCTACCGAAGCGCCAATCGATCGGCTCGAGGCCATGCTGGTGTTGCAGCTCTCCGGCATCCGCGACCAGCTCGACAACCTGCTCGAGGAGGCGGCGCGCGCGAACCTGTCGGCGCGTGAGACGCTGATCCTGCTGTGCGAGCGTGACATCGCGCGCAAGGATCATCACGTCTACGAGGATGAGCCCTACAAGTTCACGCTGCTCGAAGGCGTCAAACGTGTGCAGCTCGCCGAATCCGCACTCAAGAGCTGGAAGGAGCGGCGCTGGATCGACGTCGCCCCGATCAAGGCCTGAGGTCTATTGCACAAGTGTCGATGTCTGTTGAGCCGTCATTGCGAGCGAAGCGAAGCAATCCAGAATGCCTCCGCGGAGACAGTCTGGATTGCTTGGTCGCGGAGTTTAGGTCCGGCCGGCCGAAGGCCGGACCGGGTGGCTCCTCGCAATGACGGGGAGAGGTCCGAAATCATGAACAGGCCCGTCCAGCCGATGTCCTCATTGTCGCTCAAGCTGCCGAAAGCCGATCGTTCGATCGAGAATTCCCCGCAAAGCTCGAAGGTCCGCTCAACTGCATCGCGTTCTCGGCCGTGCACATTGTCGCCGATGCCTTTGCGACAACGATCCCTGGCTCTCGGTCGCGGTCGATTGGGACAAGACCATCGCGTTCCGCGAGCACGTCTGGGATCTCGGGCTTGGTGTCGCCGAGGCCATGGACAGCGCGCAGCGCGGCATGGGCCTGGACTGGCCGACCTCGCTGGAGCTGATCACGCGCTCGGTGTCTGCCGCGAAGCGGCGCAATGCGCTGGTGTTTTCGGGCGCCGGCACCGATCGTCTTGCCTGGAGGATGCCAAGACCATCGACGACGTGATCCGCGCCTATGAGGAGCAGATCTCCGCGGTCGAGAAGGTCGGCGGCCGCATCATTCTGATGGCATCGCGCGCTCGCAAAAACTCGGCCGGACGCCGACGACTACGCCAAGGTATATGACCTCGTGCTGCCGCAGGTTCGAGAGCGCGTGATCATCCACTGGCTCGGCGGCATGTTCGATCCCGCATTGACGGGATACTGGGCACAAGATCTCGACGAGGCGATGGACACCGCCGTTGCCATCATCAACGGCAACGCCGCCAAGGTCGATGGTGTCAAGGTCTCGCTGCTTGACAAGCAGCGCGAGATCGACATGCGACGGCGCCTCGACAGGCGCATCAAGATGTACACCGGCGACGACCTCAATATGCGGAGCTGATCGCCGGGATGAGCGGGGTTTCTCGCACGCGCTGCTCGGCATCTTCGACGCTATTGCACCGGCGGCGTCCTACGCGCTGTCGCGATTGGCCGCCGGCGACGAGGTCGGCACGACGTGCTCGGGCCGACGGTGCCGCTGTCGCGCCACATCTTCAAGGCGCCGACGCGCTTCTACAAGACCGGCGTCGTATTCATGGCCTATCTCAAGGGCCACCAGGACCATTTCACCACGGTCGGGGGCCAGGAGAGCGCGCGCTCAGGTTTGCCAATGTTCAGGTTTGCCAATGTTCAGATTGACAGCGCTAGCCTTGAGCGGATTTTGCCCAGCCGGGACGGGACTTACATCATCAACCGGATTCGCGGCGATCTCGGCTTCCGGCCGATTTAGAACCCCAGGATACCTTTTGATAGTCTCAAAGGTTGCGTCGCACCAATTAGCTTGACTTTAGCGCGGGTGAGTGCTTGCTCACTCACATGAGCTCATTGCGTATGACGAGCGACCTGAGGCGTCAATTGATCCTCCGTGCCGCGAAACGTTGCTTTGCCCGACACGGCTATACCGGCACCACGACCAAGAGCGTGGCGGCCGCCGCTGCTATTTCCGAGGCGCTGCTGTTCAAGCATTTCCCCTCCAAGGCGGCGCTGTATGCCGAGATCCTCAGCGATGAGTGCGAGGCGGAACCAGCATTGATGGAGCTGCTCGAGCGGGAGCCGTCGACGGCTGCCCTGGTCGAGCTGATCCGCGGCATGGTCCGGCACTTCCTTCAGATCGCCGACGGTCCCGACCAGGAGGAGGCGCAGCGCCTGCGACTGATGGCCACGAGCCATTTGGATGGTGGCGAATTCGCCCGTTTGCTGTATGCCAAGATCGAAACGCTGATCGGGCCGGTGTTCGTTGCCGCGCTCGAGCGTGCCGTTGCCGCCGGGGACGCGCGGCCGTGGACCGGCCATCCGCTCAATCTTTTCTGGTTCGCGCATCATTCGCTGATGACGGCGGCACTGACCAGGCTGCCGGCCACGCCCTGTCTCGCTTACGGCAAGGCGAACGACCTCGAGCGGCAGCTCTGTGAGTTTCTCCTGAGAGGTATCGGACTTAACGACGCCGCAATTGCTGCGCATCTGGGCCACAATCAGGCCGCGAATGCCGGCAAGACGGCGATTGCAGAAAGTGCATGACATGAACATCGTGACCGAACACAAGATTTCGGGCGAACCGATCGACAACAAGGCTCCCAAGCGACCGGTTCGGCCGGTGCTGTGGTTCATCATCGTCGGCACGCTGCTCAGCGTGCTCGTCGGTGGCCTGGTCTGGTTCAACTATTTCCGCGGCCAGATGATCAAGCAGTTCTTCGCCAACAACAAGCCGCCGCCGACCGCGGTGAGTGCGGCTGAGGCGAAGTCCGAAGTGGTGCCGAACCTGTTGACCGCGGTCGGCGGCCTCGCCGCCGTGCACCAGGTCGACGTCAGTGCCGACGTCAACGGCCGCGTCACCGAGATCAAGTTCGAGCCCGGTACGCGTGTCGAAGCCGGCACGCCGCTGGCGCAGCTGTTCGACGCGGCCGAGCAGGGCGATCTGGCGAGCTTCAAGGCGCAGGCCACCGTCGCGCAGTTGTCACTCGACCGTGCCAAGCAGCTGGCCTCGCGCCAGTTCGGCCCGCAGGCGACCGTCGATCAGGCTCAGGCCGCCTACGACCAGGCGCAGGCCGGCATCGCCAAGACCGAGGCGCTGATTTCGCAGAAGCTGGTCCGCGCGCCGTTCTCCGGCGATCTTGGCATACGCAAGGTCGAGGTCGGACAATATCTGACGGCCGGCACGGCGATCGTATCTCTGACCGATCTGTCGCAGCTGTGGGCGAACTTCACGGTGACGGAAAAGGACTCGGGCAACCTCAAGGTCGGCCAATCGGTTCGGCTCAAGGTCGACGCCTATCCGGGCCGCACCTTCGACGCCAAGATCACCACGATCGAGCCGCAGATCTCGGCCGACACCCGCAACATCCGCGTGCAGGCGACCGTCTCCAATCCGGAGAAAATCCTGAAGCCGGGCATGTTCGTCACCACCACGGTGGTGCTGCCGGACAAGCCGGCGGTGATCACCGTGCCGGAGACGGCAGTCGACTACACGCTGTACGGCGACTCCGTGTTCGTGATCACCGAGAAGAAGGAAGAGGACGGCAAGACCAGCCTCTCCGCGGTGCGCACCTTCGTGCAGACCGGCAGCCGGGTCGAGGGTCGCGTTGAAATCCTCAAAGGCGTAAAGCCGGGCGACAAGGTCGTCGCCGTCGGCCAGCTCAAGCTGCAATCGGGCGCCCCGGTGTCGATTTCGACCGACCCGGCCCCGGCAATCCCGGCGCAGCCGCCGCGCTACTGACCCATTACAACATTCGCGTGATCCGGCTCGGCCGGATCACGCTTCTTGAGACATAGAAATCGAGATCGCCGCGATGGCCTTTACCGACATTTTCATCAAGCGACCGGT
>NZ_JADPKE010000100.1:0-767 GCF_023073795.1 Bradyrhizobium sp. 159
GGCCTTCCTAAGAAACAGCCGGATTGGCGTCCCCCGGAATGGCCTGCAACAGGAAGCCTAGCGATTTGGCCCTCCGCTGAAGGTTGGCGACGACGCGGCTGCGATATTGTTGCTCATATTGGTTGGCACCCGGATCGCTGTAGCTCATGCCGTGCCGGAGCGTGTTGTAGAATAAAACCGCAATCTTGCGGGCGGTCGCCGTTACGGCCTTCGACTTACCCGCCCGTGAGGACAGCCGACGATAGAATGCTCCCAGCGCTGTATCACTTCGACCGACCGTTGTGGCCGCCAACCGCAACAGTGCGGCTGCCCGACTGGAGGATCGTCGCGTACGCGAAGACAGCACCTTGCCGCCGGAAATCTTGTTGCCCGGTGCGAGGCAGAGCCAGGAGGTGAAGTGCTTGGCGCTCGGCCATGCCCTCAGATCTGTGCCGCACTCGCCGATGAGCTTCAAGGCGAGCGACGGACCCAACCCATGGATCTCGGTCAGATCGACGCCGAGCACACCATACAGCGCGGTCCTGACATCGAACGTGGGTGTGTTGACCTGCTTGGTCTTTATGCGTGGCCTGGGTAACTTTCTGCCCGGTTTTGTCCCTCTGTTGCCCAACGCAGCGATCAAGACTTCGAGCTTGCGATCGCAGTCCAGCATCTTCGCCTGGTAGACGTCGTAGAGTTCCAGCGATTGGGTCAGGGCGAAGACATGTTCATGTCGGTTGTTGCCCACCAGTGCGGCGCGGATCGTCTCCATGGAAGAATGGCAGCGT